>JAUXDF010000056.1 GCA_030618505.1 Spongiibacteraceae bacterium
ACTTTTTTGTTCTGCCATTTTTCCCGAATGTAAGGGGAGGGCTGCATCGCTACGGGAACCCCCATGAGATCAATCTTTTCAATATCACTGATGTCCCATAAGGCTGAGTCCTGATTTAACAGATCCTCGCCACTTCCCGAAACTGGCTTAACTTGCATGGTTATATCCTCGAAAAAAGTATTGCACTGCTATGCACACAGACGGCAATGTTTACTGTGTAAACTTTGACTTTGACGATACTTTTTGACCTTCGACAGTGCAAGGTGGTGAAGGCACGAATCGACATCAATTTTGATCTTGCGCAAAATTTTCCACATAAATAGTTGGGCTAATGTGATCGTACAGTCATTGATAGATCCCCGCCGTGTGAGGCTGTATTCACAAAGGGAACTAGCAAATATTTAATTTTTACCCGCAGTGAGTCGGTGCTAGGCAGGTTTGAAAGAGTTGGCTCGCTTTGTGCTCTTATCACTTCAGGAGTAGATATTGGCGGTATAACTGTCAAACCTTTGTCATGGGATTGGCGTGGAAGCGAGTGCGATACTGGTCAATGGGTGAATATGACAAGTTATTGGCGTTGCACGTTTTGGAATGACTGCCTTGTGTTGCAGTTGTTAGAGCAGAGATCGAGTGGTGAATTAAATGACTGATAGGGTAGATATTAACCGGGTATTAATGCAAATGCGTGAATTTAAAGCGCAGGCGCAGCACAGTCCCGATAGTGTTCTTAGTGGCAACCAGGTTAACCCGCTGGAGAAAACACAGGCCAGTTCCAGTTTTGGGGATATGCTTGGGCGGGCAGTTAACCAGGTGAACGAGGTGCAACAGAATGCAACCTCACTGGCTCAATCATTTGAGCAGGGTGATCCCCAAGTCAGCATTACCCAGGTAATGGTTGCCTCCCAAAAAGCCAGTGTGTCTTTTGAGGCGATGACGCAGGTGCGTAACAAGCTGGTTAACGCCTATGAAGAAATTATGAAAATGCCAATCTAGCGGCGTTTAAGAGCAGTGGCCGTAAGGTCAGCAGCACTAAAATTAGTGATCTCAAGGCAAATATCAGCAAGGTAAATAAACCATGGCCAATGAACCGGCTTTAGTACAGGATAATCTCCCCTCTCTGGGCGGTGGTTCATCTGCAGTCGCTGCAAAGCGAGGCAATAATTTACTTGAAGGTTTTTATGACCTGAATATCCTGCGTCAGCTGGGTTTGATGGTGGGTCTTGCCGCCAGTGTTGCCATTGGTTTTGCCGTGGTGTTATGGGCGCAAGGTGGGGATTATCGGCCGCTTTACTCAAACATCCATAATATTGATGGCAGCAAGGTTATTGAGGTACTTGATGCCAATGAAATCCCCTACAAAATCGAACAAAAAACCGGTGCCTTGCTGGTGGATTCCGCTCATATTCATAATGCCCGCCTGAAACTGGCCGATGCCGGTATGCCTGGTGATAGGACAGCAGGTTTTGAAATACTCGATAGCGAGCAACCCTTGGGCACCAGCCAATTTATGGAAACCACCCGTTATCGTCGTGGTCTCGAGGGAGAGCTGGCAAGAACGGTAAAAAGTATTAATGTGGTACGCAATGCCCGGGTTCATCTGGCAACTCCGAAAAAGAGTTCCTTTATCCGTGATCGACGCCGAGCGAGTGCTTCGGTATTTGTAGATCTTTTTCCTGGCGCAAGCTTGAAAATAACCCAGGTAAAAGCGATAGCTAACCTGATTGCCTCCAGCGTGCCCGAGCTGGCCCTTGAAGATGTTACGGTTGTTGATCAAAAAGGTAACTTACTGTCTACCTTTGAGGAAAGTGAAGAGCTTAATCTTGCTGACAAGCAGATGAAATATACTCGCAAGATCGAGGATAATCTGATTGGCCGTATTAACAGTCTGTTATTGCCCTTTGTTGGTGAGGGGCGCTTTAAGGCCGAGGTTTCTGCTGATGTGGATTTTACCCGCGTTGAACAAACCGATGAAATGTTTAACCCTGATCTACCTGCAATACGCAGTGAGCAGACACTAGAGGAGCAGCGCTCTGCTGGTAGTGAAGCTGTGGGCATACCGGGCGCCCTGAGCAATCAGCCGCCGGCGGATGGCAGCGCTCCCGAGCAGGTCGGGGCTGGTGGCGCTGAGGCAGAAAAAACCCAAAGTGGTAACACCCGGGTGCAGGCCACGAGAAACTACGAGCTAGACAGAACGATTAGTTATACCCGTCACCAGGTGGGTCAGGTCAGGCGCTTGACTATCGCTGTGGTTGTTGATGATCGTCAATCTATTAGCGCTGAGGGAGAGGTAGAGAAAAAGGTATGGACTGCCAGCGAGCTTGATCGATTGACTACACTGGTTAAAGACGCTGTTGGCTTTAACGCCCTGCGCGGTGATAGTATTAATGTTATTAATTCGGCATTTGTAGCAACAGATGTTGAAACGTTTGATTTTCCGGAGCTTGAAATCTGGGAGCAACCCTGGGTGTGGGAGGCTGCACGTCTTGGTGGTTCTGCGCTGCTATTGTTAATTCTCTTTTTTGGTGTGATGCGGCCGGTATTAAAAAATCTTAGCTCAACCGGGCAGGAGGTGAAAGACTCCGACATGCAAAAAGCACTGGCTGAAAGCGGTGGCGGAGAAGGTTTGGGGGATGATACGGTGACGCTAAGCGGTGGAGAAAATATGCTTTTGCCCAGCCCTAATGAGTCTTATGACCAACAATTAAATGCCATAAAAGGATTGATTGCAGAAGACCCCGGCCGCGTGGCTCAGGTGGTAAAACGCTGGGTGGCTGCTGGTGAGTGAGGAAGGGGTCGATCAGAAACGTAAATCAAAAATGTCCTCCCTGGATCAGGCTGCGGTATTGTTGATGTCTTTGGGCGAGAAGGAAGCTGCGGAAGTTCTTAAGCACCTTGGGCCGAAGGAGGTGCAACGTCTTGGCTCGAGTATGGCATCTCTGGAAAATGTCGAGCAGGAGCAGGTTGAAGATACGATGGGGAACTTCCTTGATGAAGTTCGTACCTTGACTGGTCTGGGTGTCGGTGCCGATGGTTATATAAGAAATATGCTGGTTGAGGCGCTTGGCGAGGATAAAGCAGGTGGTCTTGTTGATCGTATTCTGATGGGGGGTAATACCCAGGGGCTGGATACCCTCAAGTGGATGGATGCGCGCTCAGTTGCTGATATTATTCGTCATGAGCATCCACAAATTCAGGCTGTCGTGATGGCCTTTCTCGATTCAGATCAAGCCGCCGATGTTTTAACCAATCTGCCTGAAAAAGTGCGTTTGGATATATTGATGCGAGTGTCTGCGTTGGATCAAGTGCAGCCGAGCGCTCTGCAGGAACTTAACGATATACTCGAAAAACAGTTTTCCGGGAGTGCTGGCTCACAGACCAAAGAGATGGGTGGTGTTAAGTGTGCCGCTGAGATCATGAATAATGTGGACAGCACCGTCGAAGCGGAATTGATGGACTCGATTAAGGAAATAGATGAAGACCTTGGTGTTCAGATTCAGGATTTGATGTTCGTTTTTGATAATCTCAAGGGAATTGATGATCCCGGTATTCAGACCCTGCTCAGAGAGGTTTCCTCTGACGTGCTGATTATTGCCCTGAAAGGTTCTGATGAAGAACTGCAGGAAAAGATATTCAAAAATATGTCAAAGCGAGCCTCAGAATTACTGCGTGATGATTTGGAGGCAAAGGGCCCTGTCCGTGTCAGTGAAGTGGAAGCGGCACAAAGAGAGATTCTGACGATTGCTCGTCGTATGGCCGATTCCGGTGAGATTATGCTGGGGGGCTCTGGCGAGGAAATGATGTAAGTGGCGGGTCTGTTATCCCGGTAGTTTATTGAGTAGTACAGCGAGTAGTGCATAGAAGTATTGGAGTGAATGTTGGAGAGTAATAAAAATCGAATTCCCGCCAGTAAGTCCACTGATTATGCCAGCTGGAGCCTGCCAGATATTAACGATGGTCAGGTAATTGAGGTGGTTCCCAGTGGTCAACATCCAGGTAATGTAAAAAAGACTCTCGCAGCGGGGGGAGGTAAAGAGTCTAAAGGTTCCCTTGCGAAGCTGGATGAGATCAGCAAACAGGCACAAAAAGAGGGCTATCAGGCCGGTTTTGAGCAGGGACTTGGTAAAGGTGAGGCCCAGGGTTATCAGGCGGGTCTAAGCAAAGGGAACAAAGAAATACAACAACGACTGCAGCAGCTTCAACAAGTGATCGCTCAGTTGATGGAACCGATTAAACAGCAGGATAAAGAGCTGGAACAAACCCTGTTGGCGCTAGTGAAGATGGCAGCAGAGGCGGTCATTAAGCAGGAGCTGGAAGATAACCGTATTGATATTATCCAGCGTATTATCAAAGAAACCGTCACCGCCTTACCTCTTGGCGCAGAGAATATCCGCATCTCTCTTAATTCTGAAGATTTTGCTGCGCTGCAGGGGGAGAGTACGGGTGTTTCCAGTGATTGGCAGCTGGTCGCTGATGATGATATCACCGCTGGAGGTTGTCGGGTAGAAACCGCTCAGAGTGTGGTTGATTATTGCCTTGAAACACGTATTCAAGAGGTGATGGAACAGATTATGGGCGCTGCAGAAGACGGAGTGTAGGCTCAGCTTCGCTCCACTCCACCCAACCTACATAAATACCTGCGGGCTAATGATGCAAAGAGAAGAAATTTCCAGCCGCCTATCACGTTACCTGGACAAACAAGCGCCCGTCACTCAACCTGTGGTTGAAGGCTACCTTACTCGAATGGTAGGTTTAACCCTGGAAGCGGTTGGCTTAAATGTATCGGTTGGCTGTCGTTGCAAGGTTACTACGTCAGCAAATAAATCAGTAGAAGCCGAGGTGGTTGGCTTTTCCCAGGATCGTGTTTTTTTAATGCCTACCGAGCACCTTGATGGCTTGCAGCCTGGTGCTAAGGTGGTGCCGATTTCCCATCAAAATGATGTTGCGGTAGGGCCCGGTTTGCTGGGTCGTGTGATTGATGGTGCCGGACAGGTGCTGGATGATCTCGGTCCTCTAAATGTGGATGAGCGAATTGATTTTGCTGCGCCACCGATCAACCCGCTGCGTCGCAAACCGATCGATGAAACTCTTGATGTAGGGATACGGGCGATTAATGCGCTGTTAACTGTCGGCAAGGGGCAGCGAATGGGGCTATTCGCCGGTAGCGGTGTTGGGAAAAGCGTATTGCTGGGTATGATGACTCGATTTACCACCGCTGATATTGTTGTGGTTGGACTCATTGGCGAGCGTGGCCGAGAGGTTAAGGAATTTATTGATCAGACCCTTGGCCCAGAGGGCTTAAAGCGCGCTGTTGTTGTGGCATCCCCTGCCGATGATGCACCATTGATGAGATTGCGAGCGGCGATGCTGGCAACACGGATTGCTGAATATTTTCGTGACCAGGGAAAGAGCGTGTTATTACTAATGGATTCGCTAACACGCTATGCTCAGGCGCAGCGGGAGATTGCCTTGGCAATTGGCGAGCCGCCGGCGACCAAGGGTTATCCGCCCTCAGTATTTGCTAAAATTCCTCAGCTGGTGGAGCGTGCCGGTAACGCAGCTGAGGGCAAGGGGGCTATTACCGCTTTTTACACGATACTCACCGAAGGTGATGATTTGCAGGATCCAGTGGCTGATGCGGCAAGAGCCATTTTAGACGGTCACGTAGTGCTGTCTCGAAGTCTGGCCGAGGAGGGGCACTATCCGGCAATTGATATCGAAGCTTCAATCAGTCGGGCGATGCCGAATATTATTAATGACAAACAGTTGGCCAGTGCTCAGCGTTTTAAACAGATTTATGCGCGTTATCAGCAATCTCGTGACCTGATCAGTGTTGGGGCATATGCTGCGGGCAGTGATCTGGAAACTGACCTTGCCATTGAGCGGATGCCGATTTTTAAACAGTTTTTACGCCAGGGGCTCAATGAGCCAATAGCGATGGCTGGGGCTGTTGCCCATTTACAGCAGGTGCTTGTGCCGGCAAATCCAGTTTCTCAAGCTAATAACCCAGTCAGTTAATGAGCGCTACCTGCTCGGCATACTGATCTTTTTACTGTTCTGTGCCATACACCTTATGAAACGATCAGCGCGCCTTAAAGTGGTTCATGAGCTTGCCAGACGGAAGGAGGATGAGTGTGCCAAAGCGCTGGCCGCAGGCCGTCAGGCCTTTAAAAGTGAGGGTGCCAAGCTGGTTGAGCTGGTCTCTTATCAGACTGAATACGGCAGTAAAAAGAAACAATACGGCTCGGGTATTGCTGGTGTCAGCGCTTTGGCGAATCTTTCACGTTTCCTGCTCTCTTTGGATCAGGCAGTAGAGCAGCAAAGGCTTACAGTGAGAAATTATGAGCAACAGCTGGAAAGGGTTAAGCAGGAGTGGGCAAAACGACACAATAAAGCCCGTAAACTTGCCGAATTAATAGAACGCTACGCCTTGGAGGAAACGATGGTAGAGGAGAAAAAGGTGCAAAAAGAACTCGATGACCAGGCTGCGTTGAGGTCAAAATCTCCTTTTTGAAATCTAAATGCATAGGCGTTGAGGAGCCGGAAATCTATCGCTTGGTTATAATAGAAAATATTTTAATAATTATATGCAGGTTAATTTTGAGTCGCTCATACCCGATGAGGAAGGCAAGGCTTCGGGGTTTTGCTTGCTATTAAAAATGGAAATATAAAAAACTTCTCCACCGTTGGTTGGCAGGGGAAAATATTGGTCTATTCTTAGTGGTAGCTGACACGAGAATAGTTGGCTTAGTCGGTAATAATAGTTAAAGCTTTGCCCAATGGAGAGACGGTATGTCGATAAGTGCTAAAACTTCCGGTAATGGAAGTGAACTCAATATAAGCATTGAGGGGCGTTTTGATTTCAGCTCGCACCAGGAGTTTCGTAAAGCCTATGAAGAGTCAGGCATGGCTCCAAACATGTATGTCGTTGATATGAAAGAAGCCACGTATCTGGATAGCTCTGCCCTTGGTATGTTACTTTTGCTGCGTGATCACGCGGGGGGAGATGAGGCTCAGGTCAGCATCGTAAACTGTAACGATGATGTGAAAAAAATTCTTACTATTTCGAATTTTGAGCAGTTGTTTGAAATACATTAGAGTGATTTGTTTACCTACAGATTCCTGAATGTCTTGGTAGAAGATAATAAAAGGATAAGCTGGGCCCTCAGGGCTCATAGACTGCATATCGATGGATACAGTAGAACCACTAAAGATTCTTATTGCGGATGACAGTAACTCTGATCGCTTGTTGCTTAAGGCAATTGTGCAAAATCAGGGGCATGAGGTCGTTGTCGCCGCCGATGGTTTAGAAACCATCGAGGTTTATACCCGCGAAAAACCCGATATCATTTTGCTTGATGCGCTAATGCCGCGTATGGACGGTTTTGAGGCAGCGGAAAGAATCAAAGCGATGAGTGGTGAGGACTTTATTCCCATCATCTTTCTTACCTCCTTAAAAGAAGCTGACTCCCTGGCGCTTTGCCTTGAAGCCGGTGGTGATGATTTTCTAACCAAACCCTATAATAGCGTTATTCTCAAAGCCAAGATTAATGCCTTTAATCGCATGTTGAAAATGCATCATACGCTGCAGCAACAACGTGATCAGATTATTGTCAATAATGAGCACCTGATACAGGAGCAGGAAGTTGCCAAGCGGGTGTTTGATAAGGTAGCCCATGCAGGCTGTTTGCATGTTAAAAATATCAATTATTCACTCTCTCCGCTAGCTGTCTTTAACGGTGATGTATTACTGGCGGCGGTAAAACCTTCCGGCAAGATAGCAGTGCTTTTAGGCGATTTTACCGGTCATGGTCTGGCCGCAGCCATTGGCGCGATGCCTCTTGCGCAAACCTTCTATAGTATGAATGCCAAGGGCTTTGGCATGAAAGAAATTCTTCAAGAAATTAACTCCAAGCTTAAGGATATTTTACCTGTTGGTGTTTTTTGCTGCGCCGGGATGATGGATCTCGATCTGCGGGAAAAAACCGTTGAAGTATGGAATGGTGGTCTGCCAGACTGCTTTTTATATCGCCAGTCGGACCTCAGTTATGAGGTTTTGCCTTCCTGTCATCTACCTCTGGGGGTGTTAAGCCCGAAGGATTTTAGTTGTGAAACACAGATGTTGGAAATGCTTGATGGTGATAGCCTGTTTATGTGGTCGGACGGCATTATTGAGGCGACCAACCCTGCGGGAGAGATGTTTGGCGAGCAGCGTCTCAAGACGGTGTTTGAAGAGCATCGGTCCGCAGAAACGCTATTTAAAGAGCTTGAAGGCCGAGTAAATAGCTTTATTGGTGGCAGTCAGCGTGATGACGATCTTTCGGTAGTCGAAGTGGTGATGGTCGACAAGGAGGAGTTTGAGGTTGAAAATGTCCTGTCCAATCATAAAAGCTATCAAGGGCCGATGGACTGGGGGATGAGCTATGATGTTCGCCCTGATACTCTGCGAGAGTTCAATCCGCTACCGGTACTGCTTCAGATACTGATGGATATTCCAGGGTTGCGCTCCCATAGTGGTGAAATTTATACGGTAATGTCAGAGCTTTACTCGAACGCTCTGGATCATGGCGTACTTGATCTTGATTCCAGCATGAAGTCTTCCACAAAAGGTTTTGCAGAATACTACCAGTTGCGTAGCAAGCGCCTTGGTGAGCTGCAGGAAGGGTATATCCGTATTACCATGGATTATCGTGGTGATGACAGTAATGGCTTGTTAACGGTCACCGTTCAGGATAGTGGCAAAGGTTTTGATATTTCAATGCAAACGGACAATGATTATAAGCTTGATGGTTACTCAGGAAGAGGCTTGCCCCTGTTAAAATCGATTTGTAACTCGGTTGAATACAAGGGTGGAGGCAACGAGGTGGAAGTAAAGTTTCAATGGAGTTACAACGATAGCCGAAAATTGGCCTGATGATTTTTATTTAAGGCACTGTGCCTTAAATCAGGATAGAAAACAATTATAAAGGAGATAGTGCGGTGAGTGATGAAAAGCACCTGAATCAAGCGGCGTTGAGCGACCTTAAAGATATAATGGAAGATGATTTTTCACTCCTCGTTACCACCTTTATTGACGACTCGATATTGCGCCTCAGCGATCTCACTAATGCCGTCAACAATGGTGATGCTGACTTGTTGAGAGAAACCGCCCATAGTTTCAAGGGTAGTTCGGGTAATATTTGCGCCCCCATTCTTGAGAGTTTGTGCAATGAGCTGGAAAGTATGGGTGATGGTAATCAGCTTGAGGGTGTGCCGGTTTATCTTGCAAAGGTTCAACAAGAGTTTACTTGCGTTAAAAGCGCTTTAGAGAGCCTGATTGGTAAGTAAACACAGCTCAACCTTTTGGTTCCCGTGGTCCATTGTGGGAGCCGTAACTTTTTAGTTCTGATATGCCTTTTCTCAATGAGCTGCGGGGATGAGAGAAAGGCTCAAATCCATCAAACCTTCTGTTGGCTTCAAAATTGCTATAGCCCTATCAATACTTTTATCATCGACCTGTTATTAGAGGGAGGCAACGATGTCCCAATTAGGACAGATAAACGGCGGCTTGCTAGGTGCTTTGTCAGTTTCACCCGCGCCTGTTAGCGGCGCTGAAGCATCCATTTCTCTGGAAAATCTTGATGGCAGCTTTTCCAACTTGCTGGCAAAAACCGAAGAAGAACTGCTTTCTCTGCAAGGTCTCGACACCTTCGCCGAATTTGAGGGTTTACAACTTTCGTCAGATTCTCCATTGCACCCGGCGCCGGCTTCTTCCGCCGAGCTTACCGCGCTTGCTGAAAATACTGCAACGACTGCTTTGCCTGTGGAGGTAGAGCCACTGATGGAGCTGCAGCTTGAAGCGGATGAGAAGGGCAGTTTGTTGCCGCCAGCGGGACAGCCTTTGCCTGTTGTCGGTGAGGATCATAGGCTTCCAAAAGAGCTGCAGTCAGCGCTGCAAACGATGGCAGGGCTGGTGGCAGAGATTACGCCTGAAACACAGGATCAAGCGTTGGTACTGTCACAAACCGAAGATGTTACTGCCTTGCCTGTTACACCTGAAGTCATAGCCGCTCTTGGGGTGCAGGATATTCAAAAATCAGCAATAGCCCCAGCTGCAAAAAATACAGCTTGGTTACAGGAGCAAAATTTAAAGCAGCAGGGCATAAGGCAAGCACCCATCCTGGGAGCTGGCCAGGTTAAATTGGATTACCTGGCTGCTGATGTAAGTCAGAACGAAGCTAGTCAAAATAGCAACAAACAGGGACTGTCTCCGTTGTTGCAAAATCAACAGCTGCAGAACCAAAATCCGGCAGGAACTCTACAGGGTGGAGAGACCCCATCACAGGCCTTCGCCAAAGTGATCGAGTCGAGCTTTATGAGTAGTGAGCAGCCGCTTGCAGGTTCTGACAGTGGTATCGATAAAGGCGGGGCAATACTCGCCAAATTACAATCTATACCGGTAAGTTATCGATCCTTTGCTGGCACATCGCAGGCCTCAACCTATGTACAAACACCGGTTGCCAACCCCCAGTGGGGGGATGCGGTCGCAGAAAGAATGGTTTGGTTTAGCGTCAAAAGTGTTGCGAGCGCAGAGTTAAAACTTGACCCACCTGAGTTGGGGCCATTGCAGGTGCGCATTACTACGCAAGGTGATCAAACCAGCATTACCTTTACCAGTCAGCACCTGGCGGTGAGAGATGCACTTGATCAGAGCTTACCGCGCTTGCGAGAAATTTTTTCCGAAAATGGGCTTAATCTTTCTAATGTTGATGTGTCAGAGCAGGGGGGTGAGCGACAGAATGCCCGTAAATTCGATGCTGAAGGCAATGAGTTAGCCGGCTCAGACTCTTCTCAAGATGATCAGCATGGCTCTACTGAGGAGGATATCTCGGAAGGTGAGCAGGAGGTAGCTGGTCTACAGATAGGTTTGGTTGATGACTATGCTTAGAGACTGTCAAATTCAGTGCTGCTTAACTGTTTAAGGAAATCTCTCTGGGTGGGGCAGGGTGAAAGGCGACAGCGCCTTCCACCATAAAGGGATGGTAGACGCTGAGACTTTTCCGGCCTACGGTTTTGCGAGTATCAAGCGGTCTGGCCGGGTGATCGGCTCTCGTAGACGACCGCGAGAGTACCTTCGATAAATAGGTTCTGATAGTGCCGTCGGCGAGGTTTGCCGCTGGAGGTTTTCTCCAGACTCCGAGGCTCTACGAATACCACGGATCGCACTGACAAGCCGTGAACTTTGGAAATCGCCCCTCGAACAGTCTTTGCGGCCGAAATCCAGAACTCCTCCGGGACTTCCACTTGCTGATTTTCGGACTGGGCATCGCCAGGAAGCCGGCGTTCATCAAATTCGGCGATAATCACCAGCTCCTCGTTACCCTCGATACGCTTCGAGATGGCAACACAGCTACCCAGCCGAATTGGCGCACCCGATTGTTGTACGGTGAGTTCGATGTCGCTCGGATAGTGGTTCCTTCCGGCGATGATGATCAGATCCTTCAAGCGACCAGTCAGGTAGACCTCTCCGTCGGCAATAAAGCCCAAATCTCCTGTACGCAGGAAAGGGCCTTCGTTGGTGTCGCTGAGTCGCCCCTCAAATGTGGCGGCTGATTCCTCCGGCAGTCCCCAATAGCCACTGGGCACACTGGGGCCGGTGACCCACAGCTCGCCAATCTGCTCGGCATTACATTGGGTAAGTGTGTCGGGGTTGACGGCGATCACCCGGTGGTCAGATCCTGGATTTCCACAGCTGACGAAAGAGGCTGTACGCTCCTCTGTCTCATCGGCAGCCATTTCACGAACCCTATGCTGCTCTAAATCTTTGGCGCTTAGCGTGAGCACCCGAGGAGAATCGGATAGTGGTTTTAAACCGGTAACGAAGAGTACTGACTCGGCCATGCCGTAGGTGGGCATGAAGGTCTGGGGTCGAAATCCATAGGGGCCAAACTTTTTGCTGAAGGTCTCCATTGTGTGCTGATGGACTGGCTCGCCGCCATTTCCTGCTATCACCCAGTGGCTAAGGTCGAGACCGTTGCACTCATCGTCTTTGATTCGTCGTGCGGAGTATTCGTAACCAAAATTTGGGCAGGCGGTGTTAACAATCTTGTAGTGGC
>JAUXDF010000401.1 GCA_030618505.1 Spongiibacteraceae bacterium
TGGAGTTAGTGGCTGTATTGGAGCAAATGGGGCGCTATTTATTGTGTTCTCCTTACTTCTCTACGGTTTGCCTGGCGACCAACGCTTTGTTGGTAGCGGGTAGTGATGAGCAAAAAGCAGAATATCTGCCGAAGATTCTTGAAGGTTTAACCGGCACTTTGGCCTATACAGGAACTAAGGGTAGCTGGGGTGCGGAGGCTGTTGAGGCGACCTTCAAAAAAGAAGGTGATAACTATCTCTTAAACGGTACTTTGCGTTATGTGCCCGACGGGCATAGCGCGGAGCTATTGATCGTTGCCGCACGCAGTGAAGGCTCACAGGGCGAAGAGGGCATTAGCCTGTTCTTGCTGCCCGCAGATACCGCTGGTGTGTTGCGTACCTGGTTGCCCACCATGGATCAGACCAAAAAGCAGGCTGAGATTGTGCTTGATAAGGTCTCTATTCCTGTCGCCAGTTTAATGGGCGATGAGGGTTTAGCCTGGCCGCAGCTGGAGAAAGTAATTAATCTGGCCACGGTTGCAGTTGCGGCTGAACAGATGGGTGGCTCACAGCAGATTCTTGACCTGACGGTTGAATATACCAAAGAGCGTTATCAGTTTAATCGCCCTATCGCCAGTTTTCAGGCCGTTAAGCATAAAGCGGCCGATATGATGTTAAAAGCCGAAGTGGCTCGATCTGCAGTTTATTACGCCGGCTGTGTGGCTGAAGAGGCGCTCAGTGCTGGTCCTTTGGCGGGCGAACTAGGTGAGGCTGCCAGTATCGCAAAAGCCTACTGCTCTGATTCCTACTTTGCTAATACCGGTGATGCCATTCAGTTGTTTGGTGGTGTCGGTTTTACTTGGGAATATGACGTGCATATGTATTTTAAGCGCGCCAAGTCATCAGAGCTGTTTTTGGGTAATGCTGCTTATCATCGTGAGAAAGTAGCCAGGCTGCTACTCGACTAAATTCCTTTTCCCTCACCCCAGCCCTCTCCCGCAAGCGGGAGAGGGGGTTAAAACAAAGGGCAAAAAAATGAAATTAAGTTTCAGTCCCGAAGATGAAAAATTTCGCCAAGAGGTTGCTACTTGGCTAAAAGAAAATCTTACCGGTGAGTTTGAAAAACTGAAATTCCGCGGTGGTCCCGGCGACGAACATATGTTTCCCGAGGAGCGCAAAGCCTGGGAGCAAAAGCTGGCCGAAGGTGGCTGGACCTGTGTTGGCTGGCCTGAAAAAGATGGCGGTCGTGGTTGTACGATTGAGCAGCAGGTTATCTTTTTTGAAGAATACGCCCGCGCCGGTGCTCCTGGTCGTGTGGGTCATATCGGCGAAGGTTTGGCTGGGCCAACCATTATCGCTTTTGGTAGCGATGAGCAGAAGAAAAAATATCTGCCCGGTATCGTTGCTGGAAAAGAGCTGTGGTGTCAGGGTTATTCCGAGCCCAGTGCCGGATCTGATTTGGCTAATGTGAAAACCAAAGCGCGCTTTGACGAAGCTAAAGGCAAGTGGATTATTAACGGTCAGAAAGTCTGGACTTCTTTGGCTCATGAATCGGAATTTGTTTTTGTTATTGCTCGTACCGACCCAGATTCTGTTGCCCATAAAGGTTTGGGTTTTTTCTTGATGAAGATGGATCAGCCGGGTATTGACGTGCGCCCCATTGAACAGCTTACCGGCACTTCAGAATTTAACGAAGTATTCTTCGATAACGCCGAGTGTGAGGCTGACGACATTGTTGGTGCTCCCGGTGATGGCTGGAAAGTCGCGATGGGCTTGCTGGGTTTCGAGCGAGGTGTCTCTACCCTTGGTCAGCAAATGCAGTTTCAAAATGAGCTGGATGAGATTGTAAAAATTGCCAAAGCAAATGGTGTGGCAAAAGATCCTGCCATGCGCCAGCGTATTGCCGATGCTCATATTGGTTTGCAGATTATGCGTTACAACAGCATGCGCATGTTGTCCGGCGGCGGAGATGGCGCACTGCAAAAAGAAGCAATGATTTACAAATTGTTCTGGGCGACCTGGCACAGAAGTCTGGGTGAGCTGGCAATTGATGTGATGGGCCCTGAAGGTGAGCTTCTTGAAAGTGCGCCTTATAACCTGACACGTTTGCAGTCGATGTTCCTGTTTGTACGCTCCGATACCATCTATGGTGGCACCAACCAGATTCAGCGCAATATTATTGCCGAACGGGCTTTGGGTATGCCAAAAGAGCCTAAAGTACATATCAAATAATTTTAACCAACCCACCGTTGGAGATCAGAAAAAATGGATATAAAAGCACCCACTTACGTCGAAGGCCGAAACCTTATTAAAGGCCAGTCTGTATTGATTACCGCTTCAGCCGGTGCCGGTATTGGTTTTTCCGCTGCCACCCGCGCGGTTGAAGAAGGCTGCCGAGCTATCGTGATCAGTGATATTCACGAAGGTCGTCTGGAAAAATCCGTGACCAAGCTCAAAGAAGAAACCGGCTTGCAGGAAGTTTACGGCAAGGTTTGTAATGTTGTTGTGGAAGATGATGTTCGCGCCTTGATTGATTTTGCTGAAGAGAAAATGGGCGGTGTTGATATACTGATAAACAACGCCGGCCTGGGCACTTCCAAGTTGCTGATCGATATGGAAGATGATGAGTGGGATAAGGTTATTAATGTCACTTTGAAGGGCACCATGCGCATGACGCGTTATATGATGAGAGTCATGAAGCAGCGTGGTAATGGCGGTGTGATTGTTAATAATTCATCGGTTTTAGGTTGGCGTGGACAGAAAGAACAAGCGCATTATGCAGCGGCAAAAGCGGGTGTGATGGCACTGACGCGTTGTGCAGCGATTGAAGCGGCTGATTTTGGTGTGCGGATAAACGCTGTGGCGCCTTCTATTGCCATGCATCCGATGTTGAGAAAATCTGCACCTGCTGAGCTGCTGGCTGAGCTTGAGGCGAAGGAAGCCTATGGGCGTGCTGCCGAGGTTTGGGAAGTGGCGAATGTGATGATGTTTTTGGCGTCGGATTATTCGAGTTATTTGACTGGGGAAGTGATTAGTTGTTCTAGTCAAAGGGCTTAAAAAACACCCTCACCCTAACCCTCTCCCGCAAGCGGGAGAAGGAACTGGACTGTTTGAGTCCCCTCTCCCGCTTGCGGGAGAGGGCTAGGGTGAGGGTGATCTTTTAGGGTTTTTTTAAGCCCTTTGACTAGAACAGCTAATCACTTCCCCAGTCAAATAACTCGAATAATCCGATGCCAAAAACATCATCACATTCGCCACTTCCCAAACCTCGGCAGCACGGCCATAGGCTTCTTTCGCCTCAAGCTCAGCCAGTAACTCAGCCGGTGCAGATTTTCTCAACATCGGATGCATGGCAATAAAGGACGCTACAGCATTTATCCGCACACCAAAATCAGCCGCTTCAATCGCTGCACAACG
>JAUXDF010000206.1 GCA_030618505.1 Spongiibacteraceae bacterium
TTGCGCCGGGTTGTTAAAGCAGAGTTGTCGAAATAACGAGCTAGTCCCTTCTCCCGCAAGCGGCATCGATGTTCTTGGCGCCTAAAAAGCGGGCGAAATCGTAGGGTGCGGCTCCCGCACCAATTACACGGTGCGCAAGCCGCACCCTACGACTACTCCCTCGTCCATACAAGTGATCTCTTCCCCATGTCCAGTATTGACCAGCAAGTGCTAAGCCAGTTATACCACTGGATAAGCGAAGACCAAACAGTCTGGCTCTGTACCATTCTCAAAACCATCGGTTCCTCCCCCCGCCCGGTAGGCTCGCTACTAGCGTGCAACGAAAAAGGTCAAACCGTCGGCACTCTTTCCGGAGGTTGTGTCGAAGATGATCTGCTCGAAAAACTGGTCGCCGGAGAAATCGCCCAGCAAGGCCCGCAAATTCTCCAGTATGGATTAAGTGCCGAAGAAAACGAGCGCTTTGGCCTACCTTGTGGCGGGCGCATGCATATCCTGGTTGAGCGGATCACCGTTGATCAACGCGAAGACTTTGCCACCATTAATGACTGTCTTTCCCTGCGTCAATGTTGTGAGCGTCTGGTTGATCTTGTCAGCGGCCAAAGTAGCGTAAAAACTGTTGAGCAGTTTCAGTCCCTGCAACAAAGTGAAGAGCAACTTAAGCACACCTATGGCCCCTGTTATCTACTCTTGCTGGTGGGGGCAGGACAGCTGGCCAATTGCCTGGCCCAGATGGCGATGATGATGGATTATCGTGTACTGGTCTGTGATCCTCGTCCGGAGAAGATCGCCGAATGGGCACTAGAGGGAGTTGAGCTGGTGCAGGGTATGCCCGATGATGTAATTCGAGAGCGCGTGAGTGATTCTCACAGTATTATTATCACCCTGACCCATGATCCACGCATTGATGATATGGCATTAATGGAAGCTTTAACGACCGATGCCCACTATATCGGTGCGCTCGGCTCGACAAGAACTAACGCCAAACGCCGACTTCGATTAGCGCAGCTGGGCCTGAGTGATGAGCAAATTGCCAAACTCCATGGGCCGGTGGGTTTTAGTATTGGTAGTAAAACACCCCCGGAGATCGCGGTGGCTATACTGGCTGAGCTTACTCAAATGCGCCGGCAAGCTTGATGGCAGCCGGCACTATTAATACCTTTCGTCCGCTGCTTTGTTCTCCCTACTGAGATAATTAACAACTATTTGATCTGTGTCCACTATTGATCAATAGCAATACTGCTGTAGAATGCTGATTTTCATGTGATATTTGCAGCTAATGGCGACAAGTAAACTCAAAACAACCAACAAAATCAGTTTTTACCTGAATTGCATGGCAAGACGGGGAATTGCCAGTGAGCAGGTTTTGGAGGGGACGGGGCTAGAGCAGGAGCAGGTTTGCAGTGATCAGTTTCGCCCTAATGCCAATCAATACCGTATCATTATTCAGAACATTATTGCTTTAACGGGTAATCCCTGTATTGGCATCGCTCTAGGCGCAGAGTTTAAAATCAGCAACCTTGGGGTGCTGGGTTATGCGGCGCTAAGTAGTTCGTCGCTGGCACAATCGCGTGAGTTGTTTTCCAAATATGATGCGCTGGTGGAGCATATTGTTACGCCGAATAGCGAAATTATTGATGGCCGGTGGCATACCGAGCTAAAGGAGATTTTCCCCCTCGGTGGGCTGGAATCCTTTGCGGTGGAAGAGTTTGTTAGTCGTACCATTGAGCTGGCCTCGAGCTTGACCAACAAACCTTTTCCTATTCTGGAAATGCGTCTTAGTTATGCCCCGCCAGAAAATATGGAGGCCTATAAAAAACGCTTTAATTGTCCGATCTATTTTAAGCAGTCGCGTAATCTCATCGTTTGGGATATTAGCAGTCTGGATCAGTCTATCAGTCTGGCTAATGAAGAAGTGTTTAAGCTCTGCGAACAGCAGTGCCAGTTGTTAATTGATCAGCTGGCGGATGCGGATTTGTTATCCAGTAAAATACGTAATGCCCTGGTTAAAAACCCTGGCGAGTTTCCGACACTGGAGGAAATGTCCAAGCGACTGAAAATGGGCTCCAGAACGTTACGTCGTCGCCTGGTCAAAGAAAACCTCACTTACCAGCAGATTCTCGATCAAACCCGTAAGGATCTGGCGATTCAGTATCTTGAATACACCTCCTTAACCCCGAAAGAAATTGGTTTTCTGCTCGGCTATAACAGTGTCAGTAATTTTCGTCGAGCGTTTAAGGGCTGGACGGGCAATAAGCTAACTGACTATCGTAATAATGACTAGACTAGCTCCGCCATGACTAGACTACACCGCAATGACTAAGGCGGCCGCTGATTCTGCACTGCAAGGCATCAGAGTGCTGGAGATCTGCGATGAAGCCGGCAGTTATTGCGGAAAACTATTTGCTGATATGGGCGCTGAGGTCATTAAGCTTGAGGTCGAGCAGGGTGATGCGGCGCGCCTGTTGCCACCGTTCTGGCATGACAAAGTAGATGCTCAATCCAGTCTCTCTTTTCTTTACAATAACACCAATAAAAAAAGTATTACCCTTGATATTAATTCCTGCGAAGGCCAGCGGCAGGTGCGTAAGCTGGTGTCAAAATGTGATCTGCTGATAGAGGCATTGCCACCGGGAAAACTTGATAAGCTGAATCTCTCCCCTGCTAGCCTGCTAACTGAAAATCCCGCCCTGG
This sequence comes from Spongiibacteraceae bacterium, assembly GCA_030618505.1. Lineage (GTDB taxonomy): Bacteria > Pseudomonadota > Gammaproteobacteria > Pseudomonadales > PIVM01 > JAUXDF01. Next base: position 2,692 of record JAUXDF010000206.1, read on the forward strand.
TGGTGACCTCCGTCAGCGGCTTTGGTCAAAATGGCCCTCATCGAGATTATAAAAGCACTGATCTTGTAGCCAGTGCTCTTGGTGGTGTAATGGGCGTTACCGGCTTTGCCGATGACCCTCCGGTAAAGCTGGCAGGTTCGCAATCCTCCGTGGTGGCTTCAACGATGGCCGCCGCTAGCAGTATGATCGCCTTGTACCATAGTAGGCAAACAGGTAGGGGCCAACATGTCGACATATCAACACAGGAATGTATGTTGGCGGCCAGTAGTATCTGTGGTGTGGGCAAGTGGCTTGAAGACGGAATTATTTCAAAGCGTTTTGGTCCCGGCCTGTTTGCCTCAGTCCCTTCCGGTACTTATCCCTGCAAGGATGGTCGCATTTACTTGATGGTTAATCGCCCGCTGCACTGGAAGACATTGGCCGGGTGGGTTAATGAGGTGAGCGGGAATCAGGAAATTCTTGACCCGATGTTTGAGGGGCCTTCTTCTGCAAGGCAGCCCTATCGTGAGTTGCTGGATATTTTTATTGGCGAGTTAACGCAGCAATACAGTGTGGAGGAATTTTATCGCCAGGCACAGCAGCGCCACCTTGCCGTAACGCCCTTGAGTACAGCCCATGGTATTGCCAATGATCATCATCTTAACGAGCGAGGGTTTTATGTGGATGTTGAGCATGGAGAGCGAGACCATCTACGCTACCCCGGTGCTCCCTATCGTTTTACGCTGACCCCTTGGCGTATTAATCGGCCTGCACCAAAAATAGGTGAGCATAATGAGGAGATTAAAAAAATCCTCGAAAAAGAGACTGATGCATCAAGGTTAAAAAAACCGTCGGCAGAAAAAGAGAAAAAAAATGCTCTGGAAGATTTGCGTGTGGTCGAATTTACCGCTGGTATGGCAGGCCCCTGGGTTGGACGCTTAATGGCTTTTTGCGGGGCTGATGTGGTCAGGGTTGAATCAAAAAATTTTCCTGATGTCTCACGCCTTTTTGTGCCACCAAAAACACCGGAGCTGGGCATACAATCCCAGCTTTCCCCCTGGCTAACAGACTGGAATGCCGGTAAACGTTGTGTCAGTCTGGATTTGAGCAAACAGAAAGCCGTGGAGCTGGCTAAGCGACTGATCGGCGAAAGTGATATTGTTATTGATAATAATGCCAATGGCGTGCTGGAAAAACTGGGATTAGGTTTTGACGAACTACAGAAAATAAAACCAGGGCTGATACTGTTAAGTAGTACGGGTTATGGAAAGACGGGCCCCGACTCATCTTATATTTCTTGGGGACCCAATATCGAAACGCTTTCAGGCTTAGCTAATTTATCGGGTTTTTCTTATCGTGACTGTACCATGACGCAGTTTGCCTATCCTGACCCACTGGCAGCGCTGCATGGTTTGTTTGCCGCTATGTGTGCCTTGAGGTATCGAGAAAAAACCGGTCAAGGCCAGCAAATAAATATCTCCCAGCTAGAGGTGACGGTGGCATCCATTGGTGATGTTCTGCTTGAGGTGTTTGCCGATGATAAAGAGCCTGCGAAACTAGGCAATGCCTCCCTGTCTCATGCGCCGCAAGACTGTTATCGTTGTTCTGATGGCGGTGATGGTGATGAGCGCTGGTGCGCAATTTCGGTGGTCAGTGAGCAGCAGTGGCAGGATTTCTGTGTCGTGTTGCAAAGCCCACAGTGGATTAATGATAAGCGATTTGAATCGCTGGAAAAAAGACGGGCCAATCAGCAGGAGCTGAACAAGCTAATTGAACGCTGCACGATTAAGCGCGCTCCCTACGAGTTGATGCATGCTTTGCAAGGTGTGAGTATCGCAGCAGGTGTTGTGCAAAATGTTGAGGATCAATGGCTACGAGACCCTCAACTAAAAGCCCGTCATTTTTTTGAAGAAATTCCCCATGAGAAAAAGGGCGTAGTTATAGCCGCGGGTTTGCCGTTGGGCTTGACGGTTACACCGGGGAAAACATTGCATGCGGGCAGGGCAATTGGCAGTGACAATCAGGCGGTGTTTTGTCAGCTCTTGGGATTAAGCGAGCTTGAGTATAAATTCCTGCTTGCGGAGGGTGTTGTTGAGCACTAGTATCCCCTCACAGTGTACTGCAAATTGTTTGCGCTCTTCAGGTAAATCATAATGGATGCGTGGAATTTTTTTTCGGATAATCTTCCGGCTATTGTCGTTGTTGTTGATTTTTTCCTGGCTGCCTGGGTGAGCTACCATGCGGTGTTGCATAAGCGCGACACCCGTGCGGTTATCACCTGGCTTGGCCTGGCTTGGCTGGCACCCTTTGTCGGTGCTCTTGCCTATTTTTTGTTGGGGATAAACCGGGTGCAGCGTAGTGCGGCAGCGTTGGAGCTGCGAAAATCCTGGCAGGGCAGAGAAACGTTGGCGTTGACCTGTGAGGAGCAGGAGTATCGCGACGCCTTTGCTAAGCAGCATCCCCAGTTAATTCGACAAGCCTTTCTGGTTCATAATCTTTCTGGCCATCAGCTTGCTCCGGGTAATCTTGTCACTTTGCTTGAAAATGGTGATGAAGCCTATCCGGCAATGCTGGCAGCTATTGCCGATGCGCAATGTTCCATTTCGCTGCTGAGTTATATTTTCGATAGTGATCGGGCGGGGGAGGCTTTTTTTCAAGCGCTGTGTGCCGCTCAGCATCGAGGGGTGGAGGTGCGGATTTTAATTGATGCGGTGGGTGCACGTTACAGTCGACATAATATGGTTGATAAGTTTAAACGTGCGGGGCTGAAAGCGGCGGCGTTTCGGCCCTCACACGCTCCGCGGCGTATGGGTTATGCCAACCTGCGTAATCATCGGAAAATACTGGTGGTAGATGGTCGTATTGCCTTTACCGGCGGCACTAATATTCGAGAAGATCACTGCTTGAAGCTTCAGCCAAAATTTCCGGTGGCTTGCCTGCATTTTCGCTTTGAAGGTCCGGTTGCTGCCCACCTGCAGGAAGCCTTTGCCATCGACTGGGCTTTTACTTGCGGAGAATCGTTGTTGGGAGAACGTTGGTTTCCAGACTTGGTGCGGGTGGGTGAGAGCTGGTGCCGGGGTATTGCACATGGCCCGGATGAAGACTTTGAAAAAATCACCTATACAATAATGGGTGCATTGAGTGTGGCGACCAAAAGAATTCGAATTGTTACGCCCTATTTTATTCCCAGTGAAGGTTTGATTTATGCATTGCAGCTGGCTGCAATGAAAGGCCTGGAGGTCGATATTGTCTTGCCGGAAAAAAATAATGTTCGCCTTGTGCAGTGGGCATCACAGGCTATGTGGCAGTATTTGCTGGAGAAAGGTTGTCGAATATTTCTCTCTCCCGCACCCTTTGATCACACTAAATTAATGTTGGTGGACGATATGTGGAGTCTGGTCGGTTCAACCAATTGGGATGCCCGCAGTTTACGTTTAAATTTTGAATTTAATGTTGAGTGTTATGATGCCAAACT
>JAUXDF010000302.1 GCA_030618505.1 Spongiibacteraceae bacterium
CTCAGCTTGATGGCTGTGTTGTTTGGGTGACAGATTTTTCAGCCAATTTAACATGCGGGAGTGACAGTCCGTTAATCGATGTTATTGAGCAGTCTCTGTTAAGAATAGCTGCTTTTAGGGTTGTTATGTACAAGAAGGCGGGCGAGTCTAACACAGACAAGATAGTGCTGTCTGAACTAGTGCTAAGGGTGGGGGAAATGCAGACGGGGAAAATCCTTTTCCCCCATCCAGGTCTTTTGCTTGTTCTGTTTTATTATTATAAGGCTGGTTTTTTATTATTATTGTTCATTAAGCAAAGCATGCGGTGTGCCAATATTCATTATTCCTGTAAAAACATAAGCTTGTAATTACTTTTGCTTCTCGTGCGCTCTTGTGTCAAAAATAGTCGTTACCCTGTTACTCGAAAATTGTTACTTATTGCAAAAGAGGTAACACTTTGTCTTTATTAAGGGTGATGTCGAGGTTTAAAAAGAGGCTTGCCAGGGCTGTGTAGTATGTATGCGTAAGCCGGCGATAGGGTTGGTATGGCGGGCAGTTTTCGTTATGAGCGCAGGGGTTTGGTCGGGAGAAAAGTTATCGGGGAGTTGTTACACTCCCCTATTCAGGTCTTCGCTTGTTATTTTTATTGGGTTTATTTTATTATTTTTATTATTAAATTTATTCTTATTAGTATTGTGAGTTATATAATGCATATGCCGTGCCAAAATAAATAAAACCATATAAAACAGTATGTTGTGTTTTTGTTATTACTGAAAGGAATGACGGGGCGGTGTTTTTGTTACCGCATGACTCGGTCTTGGGTAACAAAAACGGGGGTGGGTAACACTTTCTGAGATTATATGTTTGAACGGTTACCGGTTTGAGGCGGAATTGCTGGTGATGTTTCGAGCGCTGGTCGTGTTGTTTTTTGTGGTTTTTTTGCGCTCAATTCCCAGCCTTTGGCGGCGCTCCCATAGACATTTGCGGCTAATGCCCAGCTTTTTGGCCAGTTCAGTCTCGCTCATGCTGTCTTGGTGCTCCAGTACAAAACTCTGAAAGTAATCCTCAAGTGATAAACCTTCCGCGGGATCCTGGTTTGATTGTGTGATGCGGACATGTTGACCCGATTTTATTTCATCACGCATCTCCTCAATAGGCACTAGCTCCAGGTCGATGGCAAGATAATCGTGATCAATTTCAGTGCTGTCAGATAAAATTACCGCTCGCTCAACGACATTTTCCATTTCCCGTATGTTGCCAGGCCAAGTGTAGGTAGTGATAGCCTGTATGGCCTTGGGGCTGAAATGTTTCTCTGGTTTATCAAAGTTAAGGCAGAATCGTTGCAGCAGTACCTCCGCAATTTCCAGGATATCCTTGCCTCGCTCTCGCAGCGGGGGCAGGACTAGCTGCATAACATCAATGCGATAATAGAGATCCTTGCGGAATTTACCTTCCTGGCTGAGCTTTTTAAGGTTCCGGTGGGTGGCGGTAATCAGTCGGACATCAACTTTGCGTGAATGTACCGAGCCAATACGGCGTATTTCGCCCTCTTGAATAAAGCGCAATAGTCTAGCCTGGGCTTCCAGGGGGAGTTCGCCAATCTCATCGAGAAACAGCGTGCCGCTATCGGCGGCTTCAATCAGGCCTATGCGATTGGCGTTGGCGCCGGTAAAGGCTCCTTTTTCATAACCAAACAGCTCTGATTCAATTAAGGTCTCAGGGATGGCGGCGCAGTTAACGCTAATCAGCGACTTTTCGGCACGGGCACTACCTGCATGTATCGCTTTGGCGACCAGCTCCTTTCCTGTTCCTGTCTCACCATGTACCAGCACTGTGCTGGTAGTGGGGGCCACCTTATCGATATGATTAAAGAGCTCTTGCATTTGTTTGCAGTTGCCAATCATGCCTTCCATCGCATGTTCTTTGTCGCGGATGGTGATTTTGGCTTCGGGCTCTTTTTCGAAATTGTCGGTAATACGGCCAACAGTTGCGACCATCTCTTCGTGGTCAAAAGGTTTGGCGATGTAGTCAACAGCGCCCATCTTCATAGAGTCAACCGCCGAGCGAAGGCTGGCGTAGCTGGTCATGATTAGTACCGGAACGGCGCCGGCGAGCTTGATAAGGTCTGTGCCAGGCGCGCCTGGGAGTCGCAAGTCACTGATGATTAGATTAAAGTTGCTGAACTCGTATTTATCAATTGCTTCCTGCACGGAAGCCGCTTCACTGACAGTATATCCGTTTCGTTCAAGTAAGCGTTTCAAGGCGGTGCGAATCACTGCTTCATCTTCGACCGTTAAGATATGCTTCATAGTTTGTAGCCTATTAACCGTACTGATCTATTAAACTGCTGGGCTATTTGTCGAGTAAACACTTACTGGAAAATCTTATTCTGACGCAAATCCTTGTCTTGCTACAGAAGGTCGGCTCTCCACCATAACCTGCCTGAAAATATTTTTCTAGCCCGTCTGGATAAACAGTGATCAGCTATGGCTTTGCTCATGCTCTTCGTGGCGGGGTAATTTTATGCTAAATCGGGTGCCTTGCTGTTGATGTTCTTGCGCCAAATTCTCGCCGTCGAAGCTGGTTTTAACGGGGCTTTCAATGCTGATATGGCCATTGTGATCTTCGACAATGCTGTATACCAGTGCCAGCCCCAGGCCTGTGCCTTGGCCGGGTTCTTTGGTGGTAAAAAAGGGTTCAAAGATCTTTTCCTGGGCTTCCTTGCTGATACCGCTGCCCTGGTCGGTGATGCAGAAGGTGATACTGAACTCTTCGCTGCGGCTTTCCAGTGTGATTGTGCTGTCTTCTGGACTGGCGTCCCGGGCATTACCGAGCAGGTTGATAAAGACCTGCAGAATGCGCTGGGCATCACCAATGGTATTGTGCTCGGGGTCGATATAGTTATTGAAATTAACGCGTTTGCTGTCTTTATTGAGGTTTAATAAATTAATCGCCTCTTCTGCGCAGGAGGCAATGTTGACCTGCTCCAGTACGTGGTCTTGAAGATGGCTGCCGCTGTGGGAGAAATTAACCAGCGATTGTACGATGCGGGTGACACGCTTGGTTTGGGCCAGTATTTCCTCGCCAGTTTGGTGGATGATGGGGTCCTTGGTATCGTAGCGCAGGTTTTGTGCCAGACAGGCGATGCCGGTAATCGGGTTGCCGATTTCGTGGGCGACGCCGGCGGCGAGGCGACCGATGGAGGCAAGGCGTTCATTGTGAATTAATTCATCTTCAAGAAACTGGGTTTCGGTCAGGTCTTCGAGCAAAATAATTTGACCGTCTTGTTTGGGGTTTTGTTTGCCCAATGAAGACTGCTCGAGAGACGTCTTGTGTAGGCTGACCCAGCGAGTTTGCTGGCCGTCTTGTATTTTTTGTTTGTGCAGGTGGGCGGCGGGCTCATTAGCAAAGTCGCTGAGCAAGCTTTGCCAGGGCTGAGGCAGGTTGTCCAGGTGTGAGCCAATAATATCTTCACTTGATATGTCAGTGAGTTGTTCCATGGCATTGTTCCACATTAACAGCTCCCGATCATTACCAAGAGAGCAGACGCCAATGGGTAAATTCTGCAGGGTCTGGCGGTGAAAGCGCCGCAGGCTGTCGAGTTCGGCGGCAAGGCCGGTCAGGTTGTTCTGGTAGTTTTCCAGTCGATTTTCAATCAGGTAGATATCTTCTCTGGCATGTTGATCATCGGTAATATAGGGAAGGTGACGGTTGACCAGATCCATGGCCAGCGAGGGGCCAAGTAATCCTGACAGGTTGGCTTCTACGCGATCACGCAGGCGGCGTAATGCATAGGGTCGGCTTTCGTTGTGGCTTAGTTTGAGTGCTGATAGGGCTTTTTCGACTTCGCGCTCGGCGGTTGTCTTGCCCAGTGTTTTTGCCAGCTGTTCCTGCATTTCCAGCGGCGAGTGAATCGCCAGCTCTTCTCGCATTGGGCGGCTCAGCGTGTCCTGTGAGCAGAGCTCGGCGGCATTGCTTTCCTCCTTGCTGGGTTCTTTTATAAAGGAGGCGAAACCAAATACCAGTATATTGGCAGCTAGTGAAAATAATGCGGCCAGATTCCAGTAAGAGTCTCTATGGGCGCCGAGTAATGAGCTGATGCTGTCCACATATTGCGGAGGTGTTTCGCTTAGTATGGGCAGTAGCAGGGTGATAAACCAGATGGAATAACCTGTCGCTAGGCCGCTGAGAAAACCAATGCGGTTGGCGGGAGGCCAATAAAGCACTGCCAACACGCCGGGAAGAAATTGCAGCGTTGCGCTGAAGGCAGCAAAGCCCAGTCCGGTCAAGTCGCCGTCTTTGATGATGTAGAAAAACAGGTAGCCCGCCGAGATGATAGTAATAATCAGTATGCGTCTTGCCCATAATAACCAGCGATAAATGTCCTGATTGTTGCTTGGTCGATAAAGCGGTAGTACCAGGTGGTTCAGGCACATGGAGGCAAGGGCCAGAGTGATGACAATAATGGTGCCTGATGCGGCGGATAA
>JAUXDF010000086.1 GCA_030618505.1 Spongiibacteraceae bacterium
ATATCTTCGTAACGAGATACCATGTAAAAATTCCCCTTTTTCATATGATAGACAGGGTAATCATCGCGCAGCATTTTGTAATAGGCGTAAGGGTTGGCGAAATTATGTTGTGATAAGGGTTGAAAATCTTCAGGTGATTTTGGGTTTAGTGGTGGAATAAGGGGTTTTTTATTGCTTCGAAAACTACTTTTTCGCACTCGTACTGCCCAATACGTCATTGCGATTTCAATGGGGCAAAGGAGTCCATGAATACTAAAAATACTGACACCATCGTAAAAACCAATAATTCTGCCTATGGCGGAGCCGACAGAAAATGCTGCAATAACCATTAACGAAGCTCTTGCTCCCTCGGTTGATTTTGCCAACGCAGCTAATACCAGTCCCAGTGCTATCAGCATCGTACCGTAGTAGGCGCGCACATCGGTGGTGGCAACTAAATTAAGATTTTCAAATCCAAAAATTTCTCCCATCTCATTTGGGAAAAGCGTAAACATTGTACCGGCCATTATGCAGGCGCCTGAAAAATAGATAACCAGATAAAAGCGTTTTTCAACACTCAGTGCCCAACTGATCAGTAGCAGAAGATATTCATAGAAGTAGGAGGCGCTCAAGCGGCGTATGTGGAAAAGGGTGGGGTTTTTCATCTTTTTTCTCACTTTGTACTATCGGGTATACTGTGTATACTTGATAGTACACTGCAAACTTGATTTGAATCAACTTAAATTCGAAGCAAATCCCACTTTGATCAAAATGGAGTGAAGAAATACCTTTATATTGCCTTAGTCTGTTTAGTGTTTTTACGGTAAAGTGCCAGGTATATATCCGCATACCTATAAAGGTTTAGAGGAGATTTTTAATGGCTCACTACACGCCACCATCTCGTTCACTTGCTCTTACTGAGGCGCCACGGGCGCTTTCAGAAGCTGCTTTGTTAGTGCTAACCCATAAGCTATTGCTTAAGGCGCCAAGGGGAAATGGTGACCCTGTAATGACTATTCCCGGTTATATGGTGGGGGATGGCTCTATGTCCTTGTTTCGAAGATACCTTAATAAATTGGGTTATGATGCTCGTCCCTGGGGCCTGGGGAGAAATATTCAGAATAACAAAATCAAGGACATGGAAGGCCTGATGGCGTTTAAAGCTGACATGATTGCAAGGTTGGGCTTTGAGGTTGAGCAGATTTACAATGAGACCGGGAGAAAAGTAAGCCTGATTGGTTGGAGCCTGGGTGGTTTATATGCCGATAGTTTGGCAAGGCTTGCCCCCCAGATGGTTCGTCAGGTAATTACCTTGGGCACCCCGCTTGGTGATCCTCGTGGTACCAGTATTTTTGCATTGGTGTACAGGGTTCTGGAACGACATTTTGAAGAGGATGTTATTGATTTTAGTCTCTGGTGCAATGATATTCCCAAAGGGGAAAGGGAAGTGCCAACGACAATAGTATTCAGTAAAACCGACGGTATCGTTTCTCCTGATATTGCGTTGTTAGGACATCATCCCTCAATCCGTTATATCAAGGTTAAATCCAGCCATATGGGGTTTGCAGTAAACCCAATGGCCTATTGGGCTGTGGCAAAAGAGTTGTCGCGTGTTAATAAATTGGTGTAGAGCTTGCCGACTTTTTATTGAAACGGTCTGATGAATGGTGAAGACGTGCTTGAAGTGATTGAGCAAGTAACAAATATTTAAAATTTATTTTGAGGTTTAAGCATGTTTCAACTCAGTGGTATGGATTCGATGTTTTTTCATTTGGAGACGGAAAAATTGCCGATGCATATTTCATCATGCATTATTTTTAAACCACGGCGAGCCGGAAAGGGGAAAAAATCGGGCACCCCAGAATTTGGAGAAATAAGAGCGCTGTTTGAAAACTATCTGTTGCCACAAGTGCCAATATTAAAGTGCAGGTTGCAATCAGTCGCCTTTAATTTGGATCAGCCTTATTGGGTTGAAGATAAATATTTTGATTTGAATTTTCATCTTCAGCACCTTGCCTTGCCTAAGCCTGGAGACTGGAATGCTCTGAGAGAAATGATTGGACAAATGCACTCTCGCTCTTTAGATAAAAATAAGCCACTCTGGGAAGCTACCATTATAGATGGGCTTGATCATGTCGAGGATGTGCCTAAGGGCAGTTTCGCATTGTTTATGAAGGTGCATCACTCCATTATGGATGGTCGCACAGGTAGAAATATCATGACCAGCCTGCTATCCGCTGCACCTGACGAACCGCCTATTACTGCTGGCCCGACAGCAAGTGGTCAGTCTGATGGTGATGAGGCATCTTCAACAACATTTAAAAACCCCGGGTTCGCCCAAAAAGTTTCCCGCGCTTATCTGAGTAATATAAAAAAGACCTGGCAGATGACCAAGCTATTTACTAAAAAATTGCCAGGAGCAATGGCTAAGCTCGAATTGGCAAAATACCGGCAAGAGATCAAAGCAAATCAGGGGCGCGAAGTTACCTGCTTTAACGGGAATCTGTCATCTCAAAGGGTTGTCAATCGAATACATTTTCCCCTGGATGAAATTAAGAAAATTCGCACAGCAGTGAATGGTGCAAAAGTTAACGATGTGATGCTGACTATTGTTGGCGGAGCACTGATTCGTTACCTGGAATCACAAGGAGAGTTGCCCGGGCTTAGTTTGGTGGCAGGGGCGCCTGTTGATATCAGGGCAGAGGAGGATGATTCAGTGCAAGGTAATATGGTTACCTTTATGAATACCTCACTTTGTAGCAATATCGATGATCCTCTTGAGCGCCTGAGCAGGGTTCATGAAGAAGCGATGAATGCCAAGCAGTTCGCTGCAACATTGGGTCACCGTACACTTTACGATTTATTGGACTCTGTTTACCCTGGGCTGACTGCTTTTGGCTTGCGGGCTTTGCTTAATAGTGGCGTGCTAGACAAACTCCCTCCCTTTGCGAATACGGTTGTTTCAAATGTATCCACTATCCCGATTCCGCTTTATCTTGTCGGCGCCGAACTGATCGATAGTTTCGGTATGGGGCCACTGCTTCCCAATATGGGGCTGTTTCATGTTGTTTCCGGTGTTAACAATACGATCACCCTTTGTTTTACTGCCTGTCCACAAGCAATGTCGGATAGTGAGCTCTATGCCCAGTGTCTTGAAGACGCTTATCAGGAATTGAAAACTCAAGCCTTTGAGAGCCTGGAAGCACTCGCCCTAAAAGACAGTCATACTTCAAGTAGTCATGAGGCGGATTGCAGTATTGAGGAAGCAAGCTAGATGGCAGTTAAGAAAAAGCAGGATTTAAATCGGGACGTCATTCTTAATGTTGCTCTCACCTTAAGTGCCGAGGAAGGGGTCGATAATGTCACCGTTAGAAAAATAGCCGCGCAGTTGGGTGTTACGCCAATGGCGATTTATCGACACTATGATAATAAATCGGATTTGCTGGCAGCGATGCTTGATGCCTTTATTAAAGATGCCAGCGTGTTGGCTGACCACTCCCTGGAATGGGATGAGTGGTTAAGGGCGACCAGTATTAATATGTTTGAGGCGCTATGCTCCCAACCAAGCTGGATCCCATTGTTTGGACAGATTCAACTTGGCATCAGCGGCGTCATTGTGATGGAAAACTTTTTAAAGGTGTTGAAACAGGCGGGTTTTGACGATGCAGTGGCGATAAATACATTTTTCACAATGACGCAGAATATAGTGGGAGCCGCCTGTATACGTTCAACCATAACAACAATGGTGGATTCCGATCAGGAAGACGAAGACTACCTGCGCTTATTGGGCTTGCAATTTCAAACGCTGCCGAACCCTGAATTTTCGAATATCATTGCGCTTTCCGGTAATATAGCCAAGGTGATCAGCGATCATAACATTGAATTTTTTCTTGATATGTTGATAGCAGGCTTGAAGCAACTTAAGTCGTAAATAACTATTTTTTAGTTTTCCTGGTGCCTGAAAGGGCCTGCGCATTAAGTGGGTCATCTGGCCAGAAGTGTTTGGGATAGCATGCTTTCATGTCCTTTTTTACCTCGCTATAACTACTCTGCCAAAACCCGACCAAATCCTGGGTTATCTGTATTGGGCGTCGGGCGGGTGACAATAGATGTAATTTAAGAACAATACGGCCATTGGCGATGCTTGGCGTTTGTTGGCAGCCGTACATCTCTTGCAACCTCACTGCCAGCACAGGGGGTTCTTCCTCATAATTAATTTTGATTGAAGAGCCAGAAGCTACCTTCATTCTAAGGGGAGCCATGACCTCCAGTTTTTTCTGCAGTGACCAGGGTAGCTGGGCCAGTAAAATACTTTTTAAATCAATTTTTTTGAAATGATCAAGTGTGTTGATTGGGTCAAGGTAGCCGGCGAGCCATTGATCGGCAGTATCAAGTAAATGCAGATCAGATATATCCGGCCATGCAGATTTTTTGCCCTCTTGTAAATCCAGTTCGCGAAGCAACAATACCCGTGCTTGCCACTGCCGAAGTTCTTCGTTCCATGGCAATAACCTTAAACCCTGCTGTTTTAACAGCTCGATTAAAACCCGGTGCTTTGCTTCATTAGACACAGTGGCTAAATTTTTTCTGGAAAGAATGATAGCGCCAACGCAGCTTTGTTGTTCTGCAGTAAAGCGATTGTTTTGTTTATCCCATGCCAGCACTTCTTTTTCTGCTACGCTTGCTGCCAACTCCTGGCTAAAGAGCGATGAGTCGAGTTTGCAAGCGAGGTAAATACTGTCCGTTGCCTGTCCTTTTCTACCGCCACTTTGAGCGATGGCTAGCAGTGAGTGGTTTTGTAAACTATCGGGGCGATTAAACTGTACAGAGCGGCCGTTGCTTAAGAGGTAGCTTTTGCTTTTCGTTGAGCGCTGTTTGGCGATACGATCAGGGTAGGCGCAGGCGATAAGAAAACCCGTCCAGCGATCACTTTCTGCTTCAGTAATGGGTGTGGCACTAGAAGTAGTGGCACTTTGCTTGGGGCACAAACGCATAAACTGGCGACTTTGTTGCAGGGTGCGATTAAGCCAGCCTTTGTTGCTATGATCTGAAGTGATTTCCTTATTGAGCAGGGCAAGCGGATATTCAATATCGACACCATCGAATGAGCGCGGAACACGTTCAGATAGAATCGCAGCGAGATGGCAGGCTCGCTGTGCCAATCCATAATCCTGGCCAATCAACAGCATATGTGCCAATCGAGGGTTGGCGGGTAGCTTCGCCATTTTTTCACCGTGGTGGGTAATAACTAATTTACCCTGCTCAGTTTTTTCCACCGCCGCCAGTTTTAGCAATAAATCAATAGCCTGATTAAAGGGCGCCTCCGGTGGTGGGTCTAACCAGTCCAGTTCTTTAATATCATCAATACCCCAGCGCATTAATTGCAGTGCCAGCGGAGCCAAATCAGCCTGCATGATTTCTGGCGGGGTGTAGGTGCTAAGCTGTTGCTGTTGATCTTCAGACCACAAACGATAACAAATACCAGCCTCGAGTCTGCCCGCACGACCGGCACGCTGCACGCTGGCTGCCTGGGAAACCCTGCAAGTGTCGAGGCGTGTCATGCCAGTATTGGGATCAAAGACTGCCTGTCGACTGAGTCCTGCATCAATAACAACGCGTATCCCCTCAATGGTTAAGCTGGTCTCAGCAATGGCGGTTGCCAACACGATTTTTCGTTGTCCGCTCGCGGCCGGTGCTATTGCCTTGCGTTGTTCTTGTAAAGACAGATCACCATAAAGTGGTGATAACAGCACCTCGGAAGAATTAATGCTGTTTTGTAGGCCTTGATGAACTTTGCGGATTTCAAATTGACCGGGCAAAAAGACCAGTAAACTACCCGTTTCACACGCTAGAGCATCGCGGATGACGTTTATTACCTTAGCAATAATATCCACTTGAATACGCCAGGGTTCACCGTAACGAAGCTCTACAGGAAAGCAGCGCCCCTCACTACGGATGATTGGCGCATTATTTAACAGCTTGGCAATGTTGTCACCGTCAAGGGTGGCTGACATGATTAATAATTTTAAGGCAGACTGCTCACGAAAAATGCCCCGCGCTTGCAGTGTTAGTGCAAGACCCAGATCAGCATCAAGGCTGCGCTCGTGAAATTCATCAAAGATTATAAGGCCAATACCCTCGAGAGAGGGATCATCCTGTAGTAGGCGAATGAGTACGCCCTCTGTCACAACTTCTATTCGAGTGCTTTTTGACACTTTGCTATCGAGCCGCACGCGATAACCAACCGTACCACCAACATCCTCGCTCAGTAGTTCTGACATGCGCTCTGCTGCTGCACGTGCCGCCAGGCGGCGAGGTTCGAGGATGAGAATTTTTTCACCCTTGGGCAGCATAGTATCTAATAGTGCCAGTGGCACCAGAGTGGTTTTCCCCGCACCCGGTGGAGCCTCTAGTACCGCCTCATCGCGTTCCTGAAGAGCTGCAATAAGGGAGGGCAGGGCCTGCGTAATGGGCAAGGTGGGCAGTTGGTATTTTTTGTTCATCGACAGAGTGTAAACTTTTTTGCCATGCTATTCAGTGACAATTCCTTCTCTCATAACTATTCCATCAAAATATAGGCTTAGTGGTTTTTAATACTTATTGCCTTCTATCTATAACCAATTTGCACCGATCTCTTCGCTTTAAGATTAATTGTTTTTTTGTGACGATTTCGGCTTGAGTTCACATTTTTGATCGTTTAATTTGAACTTCAACACGGCAATCATGTGATCGCCGTCACAATATTGTTGGTAAAATGACTATTACGATGAACTATAAAGTACTTCTAACACTTGTCCCCCTAGCCGTTACATTCGTTGCTCTAGCCTATTACTTGCGTGCTACAGAGGGTACTGACGAGATTGCTGAGGTGCAAGATTTTCTCGATATCAGTATTGAAGCAGAAGAGCTTATTGAGCAAGCGCAAAGTGTTACACAAGCCTGGGTAATCACTTCGGCATCTGATGAGAGCGCAGATTTTTACCGGGATGCGAGAATCAATATTTACGAGCCTGTTAATCTTACCGCCCAAAGTCCAGCAAACAGAGTTGCTGCAGGTGATACGGTCGCATTTTCTTTACCTGAAGGGCTAAATGTTGAAGTCACGGTTGTTAGTATCAAAGAAAACAGTATGGGAGGGTATAGCTGGAAAGGTTACCTCAAGGGACACAACGATGATTATCCTGTCATCTACACCCAGGGTGCTACCTCAAGTTTTGCAGCGATTACCACGGAGAATGGAAGTTACACCATGGAGGCCGTTAATGGTCTGGGTTGGATTTACAAAAACCCATCAATGATAGCGCTACGCACCCGCGATTTTGCCGATCAAATTGATCTGGATAAAAGCTAATCGAGAGTGCTATGCCGTTACCGAGGCTGAGCCTGGGTATCAGTTGGCTCGCCATACCTAAAATTTTATATTCGGGCTAGTGCTAACGTTACAACAGTCCTTGCGAACCACTGTATATAATGGTTTGCATCCACTTATTTCCCTTCTCAATCGCCATCTTCGTGCTGGCTTCCATCGTCTTGTTGTATTAGCTCTTAAATCCATCACAGAAAATAGTCCTTTTTGACTACGTGAGCTAAACTATTGTCGTATGGAATATATTCTACTAAATACTGCTACATAACCAAAATAACAATGAGTACCCCTGTGACATTTACAGTAGTTCACAATAAAGTCATGGTAATGCTTACAACTAGATCGGTAACTGAATTAGATGCTTGAGATCGAATACTCAGAGGAGCAGCGTAAAGTTTCATTGCTGCTATCCGACCCCATTGAGCTGCCCATCAAGCTGTTTGAAATCAAGCAGCTGTTGCATAATTCCCCCTATAAAGAATATTACCTGCTTGAGGAGACAGTTGCTCTGATTTGCAGTCAGGACTGGGTGCCTGACACTCAGCCTATTGTCATCGCTGAGGCACGTGATGCAGCGGTTGATATTGAACTCAGCGAGGATGGTATGAAGGCGCTTGCCCACTTCCATCCAGCCCACGGAGGGGATGCACTCACTCAGGTAAAAATCATCGATAGCCTGCGTAAAGCCAAAGTATATAAGGGAATACGAAAGCGCATTATTAATGAGCTCATTGCTCACGAGGCAGTACAAAAAACACATGTTATTGCTACCGGTCAAGAGCCGTCCGAAGGTTCTGAGACACAATTTGAAACTCTGGTGACTCCTATTCAGCAGCGTAAGCTGGTTCCGCAGATGCGCGATGATGGCACTATGGATATGCATGATCTTGGTGATATCGGCACGGTCGCAGAGGATGAGCCCTTACTGAAAAGACTGCCAGCCAGCGCTGGCGATAATGGATATACGGTTTCCGGAGAAGTTGTATTCTCGATTCCGCCTGAAGACCTGCAGCTGTCCTGTGGTGAAGGAACCAAGATAAGCCCGAATGACCCCAACCTCTTGCTGGCCAGTCGTGAAGGTGTGCCGGTAGAGATTGATAACGGCATGAAGGTCGACGATATTTTACTGGTAAATAAAGATGCTGATCTCTCTATTGGTAATATTGATTACCATGGCAGTGTGATGATTAAAGGAGATGTTAAAGAGGGGATGAGCATCAAGTCCCAGGGAGACATTATTGTTAATGGTTTTGTTGAACCGGCATATCTGGAAGCAAAGGGCAGCATTACTATTGGACAAGGTGTTATCGGTAATCAAAAAGAGGATGTGAGTGAGACACCAAATCGCAATGAATTCAGCGCAGTTATCATTGCCGGCGGAACACTTACCGCGCGTTATGCGCAGCATGCTTTTTTAAAGGGTGGAGACATCCAACTCGGTATGCAAATCTTACACTGCCTGGTCGAATCCGATACCTTTATACAGGTCGGTGGAGAAGGGCAGCGTAATGCAAAACTGGTTGGTGGTTACCTTTGTGCTGAGACGAGCATTGCAGCCGGTGTTATTGGCGCGCCATCGTTGACTAAAACTATTCTTGATTTTTCAGGTCCATTTAATCAGCTGTCTAAAAAACGAAAAGCGCTGAATGACCAGAAAAAAGTAAAAGAAGAAGCCACTATCTCCATCGAGAAGGCTAGAGCTAAATTGGATGCTATACCGCCATCAGCAGTAAAGGATGAAAAACTAAATGAAGTGACTGAATCAGAGCAATCCTTAAATAGAGAGATTGCTGCTCTTGATGCCGAGTTGGATGTTTTGAAAGTGGAAAGACAGACTTTAAAAAGAAATGTCTCGGTGAAAGTTTTTAACAAACTATACCCTGGTGTTGAAATTCGCCTGGCGGATGAGGTTGATGTTGTCAGAGAGGAGCATCGTGCGGGATCCTTTCGTTTCGAGGATGATATTTTAGTATTTGATCGTTAGTAATCGTTTTTGGTGACTGTTCAGCATAATGAAATAAACACTCTGCACCCATTATTTCCATCATCCCCGAAGCGTTTTGTCGGGGATCCAGAGCTCTGAAAACTGGATTCCTGCTAAAAGACTGCTGGAATGACGAGCTTTGTGTCTTTGCTGAATGATTACAATTTTTGATTATTATTAAATAAGTACAGCAGGCCATCTTTGTTTTACTTTTTCTTGTAGTAATTAGTGCCCATCCAGAAATTAAACAAAGAGGTCTTGGCCAACACCAATCTTGCGACTTAAAGGCCTTGAAAAGGCCTAGGAGCTAGATTGGTGTTGGCCATGACCGGACTTAATTATCGAAAACTACCAGTTTCTGGATGGACACTAATTAGCTGCGGTGGGGCA
>JAUXDF010000368.1 GCA_030618505.1 Spongiibacteraceae bacterium
CTGCAAGGCGGGATAGCTGGGTGTAAGTTGTGGATAAAATGTGGAGCTTTTATATTTGTGTGTAGTCACTTACAGTCTTGGCCGTACAGTTTCGAGGGGTAATTTAAAAGCGGGAGGGATAAGCCGGAAAAACGGCCGCTAAAACTGTTTTTTAATAAAGGGAGTGTTATATATTTGAATTATTTCTAAAGCGGTTGGCTGGGTTTTACACTAGTCTTTGGCGGAAAATGCAATCAGGTGTTCCACCCGTGCGCTGATACGTACCTTGTCACCGAGTTGATAGTCGAGATGACTGGGTAGCAATGATTCAACTTTGCCGCCGGTGGGCAGTTGTAGCGTGTACAGTGTCGCACTGCCGGAGAAGATTTTTTTAATGATGCTGGCTTCCAGTTTGCTGTCTGGATCAGCCTGAATATCATCGGGGCGGATTAGCACTTCTACTGGTGTGTCTGCTTGCCAGTTGTAAGCTCTGTTTCCTTTCAGTGTGCCAAGCTCTGTTGAGACAGATTCGTGGTCAATCGCCATACCGGGAATCAGAGTGCCTTGACCAATAAAGTTGGCAACAAAACGATTTAGCGGTTCGTGGTAGAGATTAAAAGAGCTGTCCCATTGCTGTATCTTGCCGTTGTTAATCAGGCCGATATTGTCAGCAAAAGCAAAGGCTTCTTCTTGATCATGGGTGACCAGAATAGCTGATGTGCCGGTTGTTTTGAGAATTTCACGCACTTCCAGGTTGAGGTTACGGCGCAGTTCTACATCAAGGTTTGAGAAGGGCTCATCCATCAGCAGCATCTTGGGTTTTGGTGCCAGCGCACGGGCAAGGGCCACACGCTGTTGTTGTCCGCCGGACAGTTCGTGAGGGTAGCGTGCCTCCATTCCTTCAAGCTGAACCAGTGTCAGCATCTCTTTTAAAATTTGTGTTTGTTGGGTTTTCTCCATTTTACTGAGGCCAAAGCAGATGTTTTGTTTGACGCTTAGATGGGGGAAGAGGGCGTAATCCTGAAACACCATGCCAATCTGACGTTCTTCTGGAGGCAGGTTGGTTTTGCTATCCGACAGGCAAATATTGCCCAAGCTGATTTCACCACTGCTGATCGGGTGGAAGCCGGCAATGGCACGTAATACGGTGGTTTTACCGCAGCCGCTTGGCCCGAGCAGGCAGCACATATCACCTTCGTTAACATGGAAGCTGAGATTTTCAACAACCGCAGTTTGCTCGTAGTGGCAGCTGAGGTTTTTCACTTTCAGCAAAGAGTTCATGGCTTACAGTATGCTTGTAAGAGGCCTAGTTGGCTTGTCTATTGATTTAGGAGAAATTCTATCAGTGCTTTTTGTGCGTGTAGGCGGTTTTCCGCTTCCTCCCAAATAACGGCCTTGGGCTCATCCATTAGCTCCTTGCTGACTTCTTCCCCTCGATGGGCTGGAAGGCAATGCATAAACAGCGCGTCGCTGGCCGCATGGCTCATGAGTTCGGCATTAACCTGGTAGTTTTTAAACTGCTCAAGTCGATGGTTTTGCTCGTCCTCTTGTCCCATGGATGCCCACACATCGGTTACCAGTAAATTGGCGCCCTTTGCTGCATCCTCAGGGTTTCTGTGCAGTACCACCCTGTTTTTATTGGCCGCAACCAATTCGCTGTTGGGCTCAAAACCTTCGGGGCAGGCGATGCGCAGTTCGAAATCAAATTGTCGCGCCGCATTAATGTAGGAGTGACACATATTGTTGCCATCACCTATCCAAGTTACGGATTTACCCTGGATACTGCCACGGTGTTCGACAAAGGTCTGAATATCAGCCAAGAGCTGGCAGGGGTGATAATCATCGGTTAAGGCATTAATCACCGGCACGCTGCTGTATTGGGCAAAACGCTGTATTTTTTGATGCTCAAAGGTGCGCAGCATGATGATATCCACCATAGAGGAAAGTACGCGGGCACTGTCTTCGATGGGCTCACCGCGGCCGAGCTGGGTATCTCTGGGGGAGAGAAACATGGCATGACCACCCAGTTGCACCATGCCGGTCTCGAAGGAGGCGCGGGTGCGGGTGGAGGATTTTTCAAAGATCATCCCCATTACCTGGTTTTTAAAGGGCTCGCGCTGGCGTATCTGCGCCAGATCACGTTTCATCTCAATGGCACGTTCGATCAGTCCCTTAAGTTCTTCTGGATTGAGATCAAGTAGTGTTAAAAAGTGCCTTGTTGCCATAGCTTGTTTTCCTCGTTTTTACTGCAACGAATGCTTCATTGCAGAAAACGCGTTTTAATAATATTGGTATTAATTGGTTTTAATGATGATCGTGGATGATAAAAAGAGCTTGCAGTAATCACTACAGTTCTTTGATTAAATTCACCACGCATTGAACCAGTAGTTCGCTTTGCTCTTCGTCGATAATTAAGGGCGGTAGCAGGCGAACCACTTTCTCGGCGACAACATTGATAAGCACGCCTTTTTCCGCCGCTTGCTGAACCAGTTTGGTACAGGGTGTATTAAGCTCAATGCCAATCATCAGTCCTTTGCCACGAATCTCGACAAGACGATCACAGTTTGCCAGTCGTTTTTGCAATTCAGCGCGAATTTTCTCACCGCTTTGCGTGACTTTGTTACACAAGTCTTGCTCACTGATGGTGTTGACGACAGCCAGGGCGGCGGCACAAGCCAGCGGGTTACCACCGAAGGTTGAGCCATGGTTGCCCGGCTGAAACAGTTGAGCAGCTTTACCCTGAGCCAGACAGGCGCCGATGGGTACGCCATTGCCCAAACCTTTTGCGGTAGTAACAACATCCGGTAAAAAATCATCATGCTGATAAGCAAAATATTTTCCGGTTCGGGCGTTACCCGTTTGTACTTCGTCGAGCATCATTAGCCAATTATTTTGATCACAAAGTTTACGCACCTTTGTCAGGTAATCGTCATCAGGCTGGTGTAAACCGCCTTCACCCTGAATCGGTTCGATAAGGATTGCGACAACACTACTGTTATTGTTGGCAATGTTTTGCAGTGCCTCAATGTCGTTAAATGGTGCGCGCACAAAACCTGCAACCAGAGGTTCGAAACCGGCCTGGACCTTGCGGTTACCCGAGGCTGTCAGTGTGGCCAGGGTTCGCCCGTGAAAGGATTGTTCCATGACGATAATGGCTGGCACGTCAATTTTTTGCTGGTGTCCGTGAAGGCGCGCGAGTTTAATTGCCGCCTCGTTAGCCTCTGCACCGGAGTTGGCAAAAAACACTTTCTCCATGCCGGAAACCTTAACAAGCGCCTCCGCCAGCTGCTCCTGTACAGGGATGCGATACAGGTTGGAGGTGTGTAAAACCTGTGCGGCCTGCTGACTGATTGCTTCAGTGACGGCTGGGTAAGCGTGGCCAAGGGCACAGACACCAATGCCGCTGATGGCGTCGAGGTATTTGTTGCCCTGCTCGTCGTAGAGCCAGACATTTTCACCGTGGGTAAATGCGATATCGACCCTGCCGTAAGTGTTCATCAATGAGGAAGAAGACATCCTGAGTTATTCCTGGTCATAATTGTATTCAATGGGTTTTGAGGTTTGTGTTACGACACTGTTTAGTTAGTGCCTAACCAGAAACCGGAAGTTTTCGAAAATTAAGTCCGGTCATGGCCAACACAAATCTAGCTCCTAGGCCTTTTCAAGGCCTTTAAGTCGCAAGATTTGCGTTGGCCAGGATCTCTTTGCCTAATTTCTGGATGGG
>JAUXDF010000395.1 GCA_030618505.1 Spongiibacteraceae bacterium
CCACTCCAGTTATGGACTCCACCTGATCTGGATACACGAACAACAAGCGGCCACAGCAATACCGCTATCACGGGTGGGAGACAAGATTTACCAGCGACTCAATAAACAGGCAGCCGATGACGCACTGACAAACAAAGTGCGAGAGCTGCGTTCAAACTATCAAATTGTGCTGCCGGAAAAATATCAGTTAATGCTGAAGACGCCAACTCACTTAAACAGAGTCAGCCTTTCAGTCCACAGCAACTACGGCGGCGAGGCAACACCGTGAAACAGCTAATCGCCACAATCTGCTTGCTGCTATTTATTCCCCTCACCCAGGCCCACTCACAAGCACCCGGACTGCTAAGCATTATCCAGCAAAACGAAAGCCAGTATTTGCTCAGCTGGAAAACCCCACTTCGAAAATCAACAGCCGTTTACCTGCTGCCTGAGCTTCCTTCGCGCTGCCAGCGACTGGAAAGAGGTAGCAGCAAAACTGTTGGGACTGGCAAGTTACAAAGTTGGCGTATTGATTGCGGCACACAAAGCCTGAGTGGCGAGCGCATCATTCTGCAAGGTTTGCAAGGCACTAAAGTTGGCGTATTAGTGCGGCTACAGCTTCAAGACGGACGCCACTTTCATCAAATGCTTAACGCCAGCAAGCCGACTTTTCTGATTCCGGAAAAAGAACATGCTCTGCAGGTATTTACCAACTACCTGAGCCTCGGCATGGAACATTTGTTTAGCGGTATTGATCACATCCTGTTTGTGATTGTACTGGTGCTGCTGGTGGGGTGGGGGCGAAAACTGTTTTGGACCATCACTTTATTTACCTTTGCTCACTCGATCACCCTGGCACTATCAACCTTCGGTTATGTACGTTTTCCGGCCATGCTAATTGAAGCCTTGATCGCACTCAGCATTGTGATCGCAGCACTTGAGCTGATTCCTCACCAGCAGCAAACACTAATCCAGCGCCTGCCCTGGTTAATGGCAGGTGGTTTTGGCCTACTGCATGGCATGGGCTTTGCCGGCGCTTTAAGCAAAATGGGATTGCCCGCAGACGCAATACCGCTGGCTCTGGCGGGTTTTAATGCCGGAATTGAATTGGGACAGCTGGCCATCGTAGTTGTCTTTGTTCTCTTTATTGCCGCCTTTAAAAAAACCACAAAATCGTACTCTCTGGAAGTGCCGGTATTTTATCGCTATATCCCCGCTTATAGCATTGGCACAGCAGGCGCCGTCTGGTTCTGGCAGCGTCTGGGAGTCTTTGAAGGCGCAGGCATGTTATAACCTAGAAACTGCCCGGCTTTCACAAATCTTCAAACTGCATTTTTAATAACTCGACCTCATCCTGCAGCTCAGCAACCTTCTGCTCCAGCGCCGCGATACGCGCGTTATCGCTACTGCCCTCACTCGCCTCATCCACCGCTAGAGGCTCAAGTTCTTCAACAAGCTCTTCAACAGGCTCCTCAATCGAAAACAACTGTCGATAACGGCTTTCTCGCTTACCCGGCTCACGCGCTAATTTCTCAACAAAGGGGCCATCATTACGAGACTGCAGCTGATCCAACAATACTTCAAGCTCACTGACATCAGAAAAACTGCAAAGCCGATTGGTACGAGTACGCAACTCACCCGGAGTCTGAGCGCCGCGCAATAACAACACGCAAATGACCGCCAACTCCTGAGTGCTCAGCTGCAATTTGCTAAACTCGGTATTACAAAAACGGTGACGATATTTCACTACCCGGCTACCAAAACCGGTGACTTCCATAATCAGGCCACTTTGACTTAACTCATCCAGGGTTTGCTGAACGTCCACTTCATCGAGCTGCATCACCGGCTCTCGATTACTTTTCTGATTACAGGCATTAGTTAAGCCATTAAGTGACAAGGGATATTGATCCGGTGTCGTAAACTCTTTCTCAATTAATGCACCAATCACACGGGTCTGAGACTCTGTTAATTGTATTTCCAAGGGTTCACTCCTCTAAGCTTGGGCTAATGATGTCAGCAGATAAGATATTCCATCATAATAGCTGCAAAAACAAAAAGCTTTTTTTCGAACGAAAGTTGTTTTCACTGTTTCATATAGCAGATTTAACGGGAGAACCAACGCCTTTTTACTCTGCGCCAATATTGCGGTGGCTAGCACCTTTACCGGCATCACTACTACCCTTAGCGCTAGCCCTGCTGCCATACGCCCCAGCTAATCCCGTCCAAACCTATATATTTCCCACCATAAGCACTAGACTGGGCAATTCTCAGACTTCTATTTTGAGTACTTTTATGTCCGTGACAAAAACGACTTTCTGCCGAATTTGCGAAAACCAATGCGGCTTGATCGCCACCATCGAAAACGATCAAATTATTCACGTCGCACCCGACAAAGACCACGTCGTCAGCAAGGGTTATGCCTGCATTAAGGGACTGAAGCTGGAAAACTTTCGCGCTACCCCCGATCGTCTGAAATACCCACTGAAGAAAATTAACGGCGAATATCAACGCATATCCTGGGAACAAGCTCTATCTGAAATTGGCCAGAAAGTCAGGCAGCTACGCAGCGATCATGGCAATGACAGTATGGGTCTGTATTTCGGCAACCCCATCAGCTTTAGCACGTTGTTGCCTATTTGGATCACCGGACTGATAAAAGGCCTGGCAACCAGCAAGTCCTTTAATACCGGCTCACTGGATTGTAATAACAAGTTTGCCGTCGGCGAGAAGATGTACGGTGCCGGCATGGCCTTAACCTTTCCTGATGTCGATAAAACACAGTTTTTAATGATTATTGGCGGCAACCCGGCTATTTCAAAAATGAGCTTTATTCACCTGCCTGACCCGCTAAAGCGCCTGGGCGCGATCATCGAGCGAGGTGGGAAAGTCATTCATCTTAACCCCCGCTATACCGAAACAGCTAAAGCACTAGGCGAGCAGGTCTTTATTCGCCCCGATACCGATGTTTATTTTTTATTGGCCTTTTTACATGAAATCCTCCAACGAGATGCCGTTGATAAAACAACGATTGAAACGCACATGCGTGGTTTTTCCGAGCTGAAAAAAGTCACGGCTGACTGGTCGCCAGACAAGCAGGCTATGGTTACCGGCATCAGTGCCAATAAACTGCGCGAGCTGGTCAGTGCCTATCTTGACGCTGATGGCGCCGCCCTTTATTTGTCCACCGGCGTTAACCAGGGTCGCAATGGCACCCTGGCGTTTTGGATACTGGAGGTCATTAACGCAATTACTGGCAATCTCGATCGACGTGGCGGTTCGCTAATGGGTCAGGGTATTATCGATTATGCCAAGGTAATGGCTAATGCAGATATGGCAACTAACTATTCCAGAATTGGTAATACCGCCAGCCTGCTAGAAGCACTGCCAGCCGCATTACTTGCCGATGAAATTCTCACTCCGGGAGACGGACAGGTCAAAGGCCTTTTTGTTATTTCGGG
>JAUXDF010000053.1 GCA_030618505.1 Spongiibacteraceae bacterium
AAAATATCCCTTGAGCAGCAATACCCTAAAGCAAAACAGCCAGAGTAAGTAACTCGGCAAATACCAAAACAAGACACAAACCCTGCCAAAATATCAGCGGATTACGCGCCATCAAAGGCTGAGAAAGCCGGGCATTAAAACGGGGATTGGGGTGGCGAAGATCGTGCAAAAACTCAGAGATATCTTCATAACGATCTTCAGGGGAAATACTCAAAGCCTTGTTAAGCGCTCCGTCCAGCCACACTGGCACAAGCGGGTTGTGCTCAAAGGCAGGAATGTATTTTAGCTTTTCAAAGTGCTTCAAATTTTGACAATCTGCCAACTTGTTTTCAAAGGGCTGCAGGGCAGTCAGCATTTCATAAATAATAACCGCCAGAGAAAATTGATCAACACTGTTGCCCGGACGAGTATGTAAAGTGTACTCGGGCGCCGAATACGTTTCGGTACCCAGAGCAACATCACGCTCAATAGGCACACTGATTTCAGCAATACCCGCCACATAACAGGAGCCAAAATCGATCAGCTTAACGATGCCATTTTTATCGATAAGGATATTGTCTGGTTTTATATCCTGATGCAGCGTCTCTCGCCTATGCAGCGCTCTTATTGCCTTGGCAATTTGATCAACCAAAAAAAGCACATCTTCGATAGACGCTTTGGGGTTTTCATTGATCCACTGTGCCAGCGTCAGACCATCAATAAACTCGGTTAGATAATATAAACAGCTGCGCTTTTTTTTCGGTGGCACCACTTTGACAACATGTGCATTTTGAATACGGCTGGCTATCCAGCTTTCCATGATCAAGCGTTCAATATAAGCCGGGTCGTCTTCAAAATTAACCGAAGGGGTTTTCATCACATAACGATCACCGGTATCAGTATCCGATACCAGATAGAGCTGGCTGCGATTAGTGGCGTCTATCAGGCGCTCAACGCGATAACCATCCAGTATCATACCTTTTTCCAGATCAGGCGGAAAAGGCAGCTCTGTCAGCTTGATGTAAAGATCGTCAGCACTTTCCAGCGGCAAAGTATCAACACGCAAAATCTGACAGCTGACATTATCATGGCTTTTATTGGCCAAAGCCTGCTTGATCAAACCCTCGCACAGGCACTGATAATTCTCATCCTGCGCATTAGAAATTGCATTTTTTAAATGATTATCAGAAATAAAATCATGCACGCCATCCGTGGTCAGCAAAAACAGGTCGCCGATTTCAACATCAACACAGCGATAATCAACCTCCAGGCGTACGTCCAACCCCATTGCCCGGGTTAAGTAGGACTGCGTCGCTGAGATCGCCGTGGCATGATCATTGGTAAGCTGCTCAAATTCACCCTTGCGAAAACGATAGACGCGACTATCACCAACATGAAAGATATGCGCTGCGTGGGATTTAAAAACCACCGCACTAAAGGTGCTAACATAACCCTTGCGAGCATCGATAAAACGCTGCCCCTGAGCATACAACCAACGATTCAGCGCCGTTAAGACTTGCTGGGCAGACTTTTTAACACTCCAGGAATCCGGCGTAGAGAAATAATCAGAAAGAAAATTTTGCACGCAGGTTTCACTAGCTTCCTTGCCAGCCTCTGCAGCGCTCACACCATCGGCAATAACCGCCACAGCACCTTTACTCATTAACAGCGAGGAATCGGGTATGCGTATACCAATACAGTCTTCGTTCACCGCTTTAATGCCAGCTTGAGATGCCTGCCCAATAGTAAATTCCAGCTGACCTTCTAAGTGCATAACAGTGTGCTTGCCTTTTGTACTAATTTTTATATTCCCCTTTTTACAGTGAACTGATGCGAGACGCAAGGAGGCAGTTTAAGAAAAAAGGCCACTCAACAATGAGCAGCCTTTTAGATTAAATACAGACTATCGCCTTAACCCACATCGATCAATTCCACTGAGCCATCCGGTAAAATCTCAGCGATTTTCCCCTTCGGCTCCTCCAAAAAGAGCTGCAATAAAACCAAAACCACAAAACAGGATGCCGCAATGACGATAAAGAAAGTATGCGCATCGGCAAGCGAGTTAATCAACAAGAAACTGGCTGCACCGACATTACCATAAGCGCCAGTCATGCCGGCAATCTGGCCAGTCAATCGGCGCTTGATGGTAGGCACCACACCAAAGGTGGCACCCGCTCCCGCCTGCACAAAGAAAGAACAAAAAACAACCACAGCGGTTATCGTCCAAAAATCCCAGTCCGGTGTAATCAAACTCATCCCCAAATAACCAATACCGGAACCCAGCACCGTTAACAGCAGGGTTTTCTTGCGGCCAATCTTATCACTGAGATAACCGCCACCGGGGCGCGCAATCAGGTTCATGGCCATAAAAAATCCTGCCAACAAAGCTGCCTTGGCGGGATCGTAACCAAACACCGTAGTGAGATACAGCGGCAACATCGATACCACTGCCACCTCCGAACCAAAGGTCACCATATAAGCCAAATCCAGCATCGCCACCTGCTTAAACTTGTAACGGTGTAGCTCAGGCACTTGTGTAGCCAGATTTTCCTTGCTTACCCTGAAAATATTAAACACCTGCCAGACAAACCACAGCCCCAGGCCCAACCAAATACCGTAAGTCACATTTTGTGATAGCAACGCCACGCCGGCCGGTGACAATCGCCAGTTGATAATCGCCATCGCCAGAAAAATCGGTACGCACATCAGCACGTAGAGAACAAAATCACCTTTACTGGTCACCTCCATTGGCCCCAGTTTTTTAGGTGAAAAGTAAGTTGAGCCCTTGGGTGTATTGCGCACCAGGGCATAAAAAACAAAAGAGTATAATATCGCCACCACTCCCGAGACCGCAACCGCACCACGCCAGCCATCACTCATCCAGTAAGCAAAGAATCCCGCCAGCGCTGGCAAAGTGAAATTCGCAATGGCCGCACCAAAGTTACCCCAACCGCCATAAATACCCTGGGCAGTACCCGCCTGTCGAGCAGGAAACCATTCTGTTACCAGACGAATGCCAATCACAAAACCGGCGCCGGTAAAGCCGAGCAGAAAGCGTGCAGCAGCCAGCTGCGAATAGCTTTGGGCGGCGGCAAATAACAGACAGAACACACCCGATATAGCGAGCAATAAAGAGAACATCAAGCGCGGACCAAACTTGTCCACCAAAGCTCCCACCATGGTTCGCGCCGGTATCGTCAGCGCCACATTCAAAAACAGCAGCGCTTTTGCCTCCGCATCGGAAAGCCCGAAGGTCTCCTTTATATAGGGCATCAAAGATGCGTGACAAAACCACATAAAGAAGGTGATAAAAAAAGCAATCCAGGAGAGGTGCAAAACACGCACCTTCCCTTCATTAAAATTGAAGGGCTGAAACTGAGCGGCGGACATACATTAACCTCTTAGATAAACATCAAACAACGATCGAGCACTTAAATTTCAATAAAGCGCTTATGCAAAACCAAAGCCAATACCACAAAACAGTGTAGCCGGCCAAAAAAATTTCGGCGGCATTGGACTGCATCAATGATTAAAAACAACGGCATAAGGGGCTATCGACCACCCAGAAACCTAAAGGAGGCGCCACTCTCTAGCAAAAACCCCAAGGTATAAAGAGAAACAAGGGCACTACAAAGACGCACCATCCTTGATCACTCCCACTCAAAACTGTGCTTACCCAGCAGAGACGCACCATTACAGTGCGCCACTCTAATTTCAATGCTCTTTTTAAGACCCAGACCCCGTCAAAAACACATCAGAAAATAATAATTTTTCATTATAAAACAAGGAGGTAGAAATTCAACAAAGCGGCATGGCACATCATTTGCTATGAGCTATGCATAGATAGACTACCCACAGATAAACCTTGATAGCCCGGTTAGTGGAATTTTTCTCAAATACAGACAATGAAGTAGGCTGATTATGAGTAAGACACGAGTGATTCTTGTTGGTAACGGTCCAGTTGGCCACAAGTTCCTGGAAAGCATTATAGAGAGCGGCAAGTCAAGCGAGTATGAGATGACCGTCTTTGGCGAGGAGCCCCGCGCTGCCTATGATCGTGTTCAATTAACCAAATGGTTTGAAACCCGTGATGCCAAAGATCTGAATATGGTTGATGAAGGTTTTTACGAAAGCAACAGCATCACCTCCTATCTGAGCGACAAGATCTGCAAAATTGATCGCATGAGAAAAATCGTTATTTCAGCAAGCGGTCTTGAAGTCCCCTACGACAAACTCATTCTGGCAACCGGCTCTTTTCCTTTTGTGCCTCCCGTGCCTGGGCATGACAGGGACAACTGCTTTGTCTATCGCACCATTGAAGACCTAGAAGCAATTACCGCTGCCGCTGAAAAAAGCACAATTGGGGCGGTGGTCGGCGGCGGTCTGCTGGGACTGGAAGCGGCAAAAGCACTGATGGATTTAGGCTTAAAAACCCACGTAGTCGAATTTGCGCCCCGACTGATGGCGGTACAGGTCGATGAGGGTGGCGGTGAAATTCTGCGAGCCAAAATCGAAGAACTTGGTGTTGGCGTACATACCGAAAAAAACACCCGCAATATAGGTGATGGTGATACTTGTTTTCACAAAATGAGTTTTGCCGATGGCTCTGAACTCGAAACCGATATTCTTGTTTTCTCGGCGGGTATTCGCCCACAGGATGCCCTGGCTCGCGAATGCGGCATTGGCATCGGCGCACGTGGAGGCATCTCAATTAATAACCACTGCCTGACCTCCGATGAAGATGTTTATGCCATTGGCGAATGCGCCCTGTGGAGTAATCGTATCTACGGTCTGATTGCACCAGGTAATGAGATGGCACGTGTTGCCGCCGAACACATCACTGGCAAGGGCGAACTGGAATTTGACGGCTACGACATGAGCACCAAACTCAAACTAATGGGCGTGGATGTTGCCAGCATTGGTGATGCCCATGGCAACACCCCCGATAGCAAGGCTTACACCTTTATTGACGAGCCTAACGAGATTTACAAAAAGATTGTTGTTTCCGGTGATGGCAAACAACTGCTAGGTAGTGTCTTAATTGGCGATGCCGACGATTACAGCAACCTGTTACAAATTACCCTTAACAATATCGAGTTACCCGAACACCCCGATAGTTTGATTTTACCCGGTTACGCCGGTGGCGGCTCAGCACTGGGGGTTGATGCACTGCCAGAAACTGCGATGATTTGTTCTTGCAACAATGTCACCAAAGGAGATCTCGTCTGTGCGGTACAGGACGGTGCACAAACTGTCGCAGAGCTAAAATCCTGCACCAAGGCCGCCACTACCTGCGGAGGCTGTACTGCACTGGTCGGCCAAGTATTAAATGCTGAACTGGAAAAACTCGGTGTTGAAGTCAACACCGACATCTGTGAACACTTCCCCTACACTCGTCAGGATATTTACAACCTGGTACGTGTTGGCCAAATTAAATCCTTTGAAGAACTGCTGGAAAAACACGGCACAGGCCAGGGCTGCGAAATTTGCAAACCCCTCGCCGGCTCCGTACTCGCCTCATGCTGGAATGACTACATCCTTGAGGATCAACACACACAGCTACAAGACACCAATGATCGCTTTTTAGCAAATATGCAAAAAGACGGCAGCTACTCCATCGTACCCCGCATGCCGGGTGGCGAAGTTACTGCTGATGGCTTGATCGCCGTTGGTCAGGTCGCGAAAAAATATAATCTTTACACCAAAATTACCGGCGGCCAACGGGTTGATCTATTTGGCGCACAACAGCATCAACTACCGCAAATCTGGCAGGAACTGATCGCCGCCGGTTTTGAATCAGGCCACGCTTATGGCAAATCCTTGCGTACCGTAAAATCCTGCGTGGGTAGTAGCTGGTGTCGCTATGGCGTTCAAGACAGCATCGGCAAGGCGATCGATATTGAAAACCGCTATAAGGGTTTACGCTCACCTCACAAGCTCAAAATGGCCGTCTCTGGCTGTACCCGCGAATGTGCTGAAGCACAAAGCAAAGACGTCGGCATTATCGCCACCGAACATGGCTGGAATATGTATGTTTGTGGTAACGGCGGTATGAAACCCCGCCATGCAGATTTGTTTGCCTCTGACCTGGATGATGAAACCTTACAAAAATATATCGACCGCTTTTTTATGTTTTACATTCGTAGCGCCGATCGCCTGCAGCGCACAGCAACCTGGATGGACAATCTCGAGGGTGGGCTGAAATACCTTCAGGATGTCATCATTAACGATTCACTCGGCATCTGCGAAGATCTTGAAGCTCAGATGCAGCAGGTGATAGACAGCTATCAGTGCGAATGGAAAACAACCGTCGAAGACCCTGAAAAAACCAAACGCTTTCGCACCTTTGTTAATAGCGAGCAAGGGGATAACAATGTGGTCTTTGTTGCCGAACGTGAACAAATTCGCCCCGCCACTGAAAATGAAAAATCCGAGCTAATCGCAAAATCAGCGTAATAATTCAAATAGCAAACTATAGAGGTAAGATAGAATGAGCTGGGAAACGATTTGCAAACTGGATGATATCGCCCCCAATACCGGAGCTGCCGCACTGGTAAATGGCGTACAAATCGCCATTTTTCGTGCCGGCGAGCAACTGTATGCGATCAGCAATCATTGTCCTTTTTCAGGAGCCAATGTGTTGGCACGTGGCATACTTGCGGATATAAACGGTGATATTTGTGTAGCCTCCCCTCTTTACAAGCAGCACTTTTCCCTATTGACCGGGCAATGCCATGAGGATGAGTCCGTCAAAGTCGACTGCTATGAAGTCCGCCTGAAAGGAAAAGAAATAGAGCTGCAAACAAGCGAGTTAAAGGCTGCCTAGGAGTCTACCTCATTCTCCCTGAGTCTCTCGCTTGATGATTTCCCGTTATCGGCAGACGACGACTTTGGAAGAATGGAAACGGACTGGAAGGCGTCATGGAATGACAAATTCCAGTCCAATTCCCTCTGCATCAGCCCGCACAATTTTCGCCTCAATTAATGGCGCTTCAATCGGCAAATCCTGTACCTGCACCTGCACTCGCTCACCAATTTCTGGGAGCTGCTGACCATCGGCATTAATATAAACACCGCCGTCGGAAAGATCTCCGGTATGCACTATCAGCTCACCACAGGAGGGATGGATTAATTTAATGCGGGTACGCAGGTTAGTCCGAATATGACGGCGCATATTGGCGCCGCTATCATTATTATTTTCAGTCACTGATATTTGCAGTCACTCGACCGCAATCCCCTCTATAATTAAAAAACTAACCGGTCAAAAATATTATCAGTGCAGAGCCTACCACAAGCGTGGCAGAAGGAAAAATCTCATGAGTTTCAACAGTATTCCAGCAGGCAAATCCCTTCCCGAAGATATATTTGTGGTTATCGAAATCCCCGCCAACCACAACCCGATCAAATATGAGATAGAAAAGGATTACGACGCACTGTTTGTCGACCGCTTTATGGCTACCCCCATGTTCTACCCTGCCAACTACGGCTACATTCCTCAGACCCTGTCAGATGATGGCGATGCACTGGATGTATTGGTGGTCACCCCCTACCCGGTTGCACCAGGCTCAATCATTCGCGCTCGCCCGGTCGGCATACTCAATATGAGCGATGAAGCGGGGCAGGATGCAAAATTACTGGCCGTGCCCCACGACAAACTGACCACCCTTTACAAAGAAGTTAATGAAATCAGTGATCTTCCCGAGTTGCTCATAAAACAGATAGAGCACTTCTTCGAGAATTACAAAGATTTGGAAAGTGGTAAATGGGTCAAAATAGAGGCTTGGGCAGACAGCTCTGCAGCTCGGGAGGAAGTCATCAAAGCGGCACAGGCCTATCAACAAGCAGAAAACTAAGGCATTTCGGATATGCCAGACCCTTGGATAGATACATACAAGGGTCTGGCAAGTTTATTTCAGTCGCGGCATGGAGCCGACCAGTTTTTTGTAAAGTTTGGTGTTTTTGCGGATAGACTTATGCTTGGCAAAAGTTTCCACCGCCCTTAACCAGGCTCCCTGCTTACCATGCGCATTTAGAGAGAAGCTGGTACAAACAATCTTCTGCTCAACATCGGAGGCAATACCAATCTGAAAAATAGGCGTCAAGTTACCACTTTTTTCACGCTTCAACAGATAACTGATGCCCTTCACACTACCATCAGCATTAAAACACAGCTCCGCTTTCCTGCGCTGCTTTGATTTAA
Source organism: Spongiibacteraceae bacterium (assembly GCA_030618505.1). GTDB lineage: Bacteria > Pseudomonadota > Gammaproteobacteria > Pseudomonadales > PIVM01 > JAUXDF01. Next base: position 8,180 of record JAUXDF010000053.1, read on the forward strand.
GCTGTGCCTCAGCCAGCTCCTCATCACGTGCCAGAGCCTCTTTCTCGACAGTTTTTATCTGCCTTGACCCTACTCGCTTACCGCTCTTTTTTAAGGAGTAATACTCCTGGTAAAGCGCCCCATTTACCGTGCGTCGCACACGGTAACCATAAAAAGCTTCGTTATCTATGAGTTTAACGCTCACAACAACTCCCCAGCTATTGCTGTAACGGTTCAGCAAACATTACCGGTAGTCGCTTCTTGCAATGGTAATCAGACACTTCCGTGTCCCGAAGAATGTAGGCTATATTATTTTTTTTGTCGTATTTTTTTACTGTATTTTGTTTATCATGAGGACTCACGGGAACATATAAAACTCCCAAGTGTTACGCACTCCCCCTGCGCCAAACACCACCCCACTCGCAAACTTAATCGCAGGGTCAGTATAAAAGACAAACAGTAAAGAACCATTAAGTTTTTACGCTTTTTTGGAACAAACGGTCATAATAGATGGCGCTCTTATTCTAACTCGCGGCCGATCAACAGAAACACGACCATTTAGCTCTGGGTATTAAGCTGCTGATTCATATTCAGCGCAGGCTGCTCACTAACAGGCCGCCCGATAACCCGCGCTGGAACTCCGGCAACAGTAGTATGTGGAGCAACATCCTGCAGCACCAAACTACCGGCCGCAATCTTGGCTCCATCGCCAACAACAATGTTACCGAGAATTTTTGCACCGGTGCTGATCAGTACACCTTCACCAATTTTTGGATGGCGATCGCCACAACGCACACCACTGCCCCCCAGCGTTACGCCGTGAAGAATAGAGACATTGTTGCCAACCACAACCGTTTCACCAATCACCACCCCGGTGGCATGGTCGATCATTAATCCATGGCCCAGCGTTGCACCGGGATGAATATCAACATCAAAAACCATTGATATTTGATTTTGTAAATAAAGCGCTAAAGATCGGCGTCCAGAACGCCAAAGATTGTGGGCGATACGCTGGGACTGAATGGCATGAAAACCCTTAAAAAACAACAGCGGCATCGCCAGTGAGTTACAAGCGGGGTCGCGTTCACAACAGGCTATTATATCCTTTGCTACAGAAGCAATTATCTCCGCATCATCATCCATTGCCTTCTCAAACACCTCTCGGAGCAACATCGCCGGCAGTACAACGCTATCCAGTTTGTTGGCCAGATGAAAACCCAATGCCGCCGACAGACTGTTATGATTTAATACCGAGGTATAAAAAAAACTGGCGAGCACGGCTTCTTCATCAGCCATTTTGCTAACTTCAACACGAATTGTTTGCCAAAGATCTTCCACTCTATTTTATCTCCTAGCTGTACTTCACTGTGTCAAATTATCGCGTACTACTTAGTGCCTAACCAGAAACCGGGAGTTTTCGAAAACTAAGTCCGCTCCTAGCCAACGCAAATCCAGCTCCTAGGCCTTTTCAAGGCCTTTAAGTCACAAGATTTGCGTTGGCCAGGATCTCTTTGTCTAATTTCTGGATGGGCACTACTTAATGTCATCCAACATTGTGATAAGCTCCGACATCCGGGAAAATGTCTGCGCACCTTGCTCGATCAAGAGCTGAGAGTCACTATTCGCGGCATAACCAAAAACCTTCATTCCCGCTCTCACCGCCGCCTCAACACCCACCGGCGAATCCTCAATCACTACACAGTTTTCCGGTGCCACGCCCATTTTATGACTGGCATGTAAAAACAGATCCGGCCGAGGTTTACCATAACGCACCTCAGAGGCGCTGAAGATATTACCGGAAAAAAAGCTTAACAAACCAGTAAGCCCCAGCGTTAAAGTGATCTTGTCATGGTCACCACTAGAAGCCACACACACCGGTAATGTTAGCTGCTCAAGCACCTCTTTCACCCCGTCAACTGCTAGCAAATGCAATCGAAACTCGGCAAAAGTCTCCGCCTGCATGTCAGCAAGAAAGGTCTCCGCCAGCGGCTCACCCAACTCAGCCTCAATCAACTCAATACAACTATCCAGTGAACGACCGCGATAACGCAACAGGCTTTCCTCATAGCTAGTCGGCAGCCCGATTGCGCTAAGATGCTTGGCCAGCATCCGATTGGCAATCGGCTCGCTATCCACCAGCACGCCATCACAATCAAATATCACCAACTCAATACTCATCGCTTAAACCCGTCCGGTACTGCGCTGGGTAAGTCGCTGCAGGCACCTGAACAAAACGCTGATAGAGTTCGATAAAATTTTCCGCCACCGTATCCACAAGTAAAAGCTCTTTTTCCAGCAACAAACTTAATAGTTTCTCAGGCACCAGGCAACTCTGAAATTTTTGCGCCAGGGGTGCATAACTGAGGTGCCATTTTTCCGGAGCAACACCACCACGATCCTCCGCGTAAGGTCGAAAAAAGTCATATGACTGATCTTTGGCAATTTTCTCATCCAACCATTGATGGAAAAGAAAAAATATGCCGCCACTATCAACCTCTGCCGGCACCAATTGCAATTGATAGCTTTCAGTCATCGCCGCCGCATCATAGACATCAATATCACTTCCCCAATGATGGCGAGAGGTGCCCGGCAGTGCGGACCAGCGCATAATGGCATACACCTTATCGATATCCTGCAACTGACTAAAATCCAAAGCCTGTCCAGCACTATCGAGTATAGGGCGCTGCCCGGAGGCTTTAGCATTCCAGATTGCACACTGGCGCTCAAAGCTGCGAAATCCACTGGCTATCTGCAGATCAAAACCCGCTGAGCGCGCATCACTCTGCAAAGCCAAATAAGCCTCTGCCATATCGCGGTGAATCGGCTGCAATATCCCCTTTGGTAGAGGCTGAGACAGAATATGCTCATCACTCTGTCCACTCAACTGCCTGAACCATTCACTACTCAACATTCACACCTCTTCCCATTGGTTGTTATTTTTACAAAAAAACCATGTAATATTAAGCGAAATTCGTAGTATGTATTATAGTGTAAGTAGTAGAGTAGAAAAATCGCGCTAGGTGGTGTGATGGGCAGTAAATATTGACCAATAACCTGATAGAAGTAAGGGACTATGAAAAACGATCTGTTAGAACTTAAAAACCTCGGTAACACCTCGGTAAACTGGCTCCACGCCATCGGCATCCATAATTATACGGAATTGCAAGACGCGGGTCCCGTTGGAGCCTATGTTAAAATTAAAAACCGTGGCTTTCGTGTATCAAAGGTTCTGCTGTACGCACTGCAAGGCGCCTTGGAAGATACACACTGGAATGAGCTGGATGATAGTTTAAAAATGGATTTGCTCAAAGATGCAGATTCCAAGCTTATGGTTTTTAAACAAACCGGAACCTGAAGTCTATCCAGGCAGGCATTCAAGCGATAGCATGACAGCCATCTGACTGCATTAATCGCAGCAGAAGGCGGTCGTTGTGCGTGGCTGCCTTTTACCAAAGCACCCATAAGCCCACACGATGGATGCTATGGAGTCTTCTATTATCAGCCCGAAACCGCATTTTAACTGCGACGTGACTAGTTAGCGCTCATCCAGAAACGTTTTTTGTCGTCTTCCCTGCGAAGGCAGGGATCCAGTAAGTGTATGAATTCTCTGGATTCCTGCCTTCGCAGGAATGACGGCAAAAGGAAAAGCATGTTATTTCTGTATGGACACTAGTTAGCCTTCTGCAGCAAAACATACAGCTGGTCTTTCAAGTGCAATCGCTGCTTCTTGATATCTTCCATATACTCATCAGTCTTCGGAGACTCCTCCGTCTCCAGACGGTGAATCTCCTTATCTATCGTATGGTACTCATCAAATAGTTTCTGGAAGTGATGATCACTCACCTTCAGTTGGTGAATGCGATCTTTATATTCCGGTAATTCCTTAACTAAACTATGGTTTTCTACCTGCATACTTCTCTCCTCTAATATCGACATAGCTAGCATCTCAGCTACTGAATTTTATTACATTGACAGGCATCAACAGACTACTCCAAGTATATTAACTAGCCGGCTTATCAGACCTTATTCTCACAGACCATAAACAAGAGAGATATAATTATCAAGTACCTGCTGGCCTTCGCCCTTCGGGTTGGTACGTCTTAGGCCAGAGTATTTGAGATGTTTTGTATTTTTTGGGAGTAACTAACAATGACTGTCGCACACTCTCTCCAACACTACCTTGATGAGCAGTTCACTGAATATGATCTTATCACCCACGACCCCACCGACAACTCGACGCAATCCGCTCGTGCCGCTCATATTGCTGCACGGCAACTCGCCAAAGCCGTTATATTAAAGGACAGCAACGGTGCCTATCTGATGGTTGTAGTGCCGGCAACCAACAAAATTAATGTCAAT
>JAUXDF010000326.1 GCA_030618505.1 Spongiibacteraceae bacterium
GAATATAGACACCCATCACTAATACCGAATTAGAATAATAAATTTGAAACCGGTCAATAAAATGCATTAAAAATTCGCAAAACCAAAACTACTTGTCTATCATGATTCCCAACTATAAAAAAAGAAGCGCAGGCAGGCACACAAGCAGTGCCATTACTGACCAACGTTTCTACTAGCCAAGCATTAGATATGTAGTAAATAGAGGTAATAAGTTGTGAGCGAAGAAAAAGAAGTAACTCCGGAACAAGTGGATACCATCGAGGATCTACTCGAAGAACGCAAAACCAAAAATGATCGCCGCTTTGTCTCCGAGCATGACAATGATTTTGACCCCAGCAATGATCGACGCTCGGGCGCCGATAGACGCGACGAAGACGACCCAGTGTCAGAAGCCTAAAGTCTGCTATGGACGGTCTATAGTAAAAACTTGACGGCGCTGGCCAGCATTGTCGCTGCGATTAAAAAAAGAATGACCTTTGACAAACGCTGACTTTCTTCAGGCTCAAGCGGTTTGCTGAATCTTTCAGTGAGCTTAACCACCAGAAACAGAGCAGCGGCCAGCACAATGAGAATGAGCAGTAAATTACCCATCTTACCCCCCCGCCCGCATTAGCCTATTAATCCTCTCCCCACCAGGGAGTAATATTGATTTCTGCATGGCTCACTTCCATAAACCTGAACAACTGTTCATAATCCAGTCGACACTCCAGCAGTGTTTGAATCTGCTTCTGCTGACCCGGTGTACCCGGCACATTTAAGGGAATAACATAGTTATCTTTTGCCTTGAAAGTCAGCTTCCAGGTTTTGGTTTGGCCAGGAGCAAAGCTCAAACTAGGCTTTAAGGCCATACTGTAACCACCTAATAGCTCATTAACCTCAAAACCATCACTGGCGCCCACAAAATCCACCTTGCTACCGAGATCGGCCAGGGTCACTGACAAACTATCTATCAAAAAACGCACATGTGGAAAGGGCTCCTTTGCGCCTCCCAGAGTCGGCTGAGGTGCCATATTGGTAATGGTAACCTCTACCTCAAAGGTTTCCCCTTGATTAATATGCAAACCCTGAGTCGGTAGAAAAACGGTCTGTACCTGTAATAAGCGCCGAATATCTGAAAACCAGGCAAACAGCGGATTTTGCCAACCTTGCTGGCCCATAATAAAACTCCTCACATTGTTATTATCTTCAAAGACTGAGTATTACCCAGCAATTAAATTGCAGCAAATGATTATACCCATCCTGCGTCTGGATGGAACTTTGCTTTATTAGATAGTGCCCATCCAGAAATTAGACAAGGAGATTCTGGCCAACGCAAATCTTGCGACTTAAAGGCCTTGAAAAGGCCTAGGAGCAAGGTTTGCGTTGGCCAGGAGCGGACTTAATTTTCGAAAACTTCAAGTTTCTGGTTAGGCACTAGATAAGCGCGTGCTGCAGTCGCTGCGGCCTCCCCTGGCTGGTGGTTGGCGCCAAGTTCGATCAATACATTATCCAGCGCATTCAAACACAGCAGCACATTTTCCTGCTTGCTGGCAAAACCCATCAGGCCTATACGCCAGACTTTACCCGCTAAATCACCCAGACCGGCACCAATTTCCAGACTATAACGCTCCAGCAGGGTTTTTCTTACCAACGCATCATCAATGCCAGCAGGAATGGTGACATTGTTCAGCTGGGGCAAACGGCTCTTCTCGGGCACCACAAAACTGATGCCCAGACACTCAAGTCCTGCAGCCAAGGCCAAATGATTTTGCTGGTGGCGTTGCCAGGCGTTCTCCAGTCCTTCTTCTTTTAAGATCAGCAATGATTCATGCAAAGCATAGAGCGCATTAACCGGTGCGGTATGGTGGTAGGCTCGCTTGCTCGCGCCACCCCAATAGCCCATCACCAGTTCCATATCTAAAAACCAGCTTTGTACTTTGGTGCTGCGCGCCTTTATAGCGGCAACCGCCCGCTCGCTAAAGGTCACCGGTGAGATGCCAGGCACGCAGGAAAGACATTTTTGCGTGCCAGCATAGACCGCATCAGCACCCCAATCATCAACGGCTACCTCGGTACCACCGAGCGATGTAACGGTATCAACAATACTCAAGCAGCCATGTTTTGTCGCCAAAGCACAAAGTGTTTTGGCATCCGATTGCGCGCCAGTTGAGGTTTCAGCGTGAACAAAGGCAACCAGCTTGGCATCCTGGTGCTGCTTAAGGGCATCTTCCAGCTTTTGCGGATCGACTGCCTCTCCCCAACGATCCTCAACCATTACCGCGGTGGCCCCACAGCGCTCAACATTCTCTTTCATGCGAGCACCGAATACGCCGTTTTGGCAAACAATCGCCTTATCTCCAGCCTCCAGCAGATTAACAAAGCAAGCTTCCATACCAGCGGAGCCTGGTGCTGAAATCGGTAAAGTCAGCGCATTTTTAGTCTGGAAGGCATATTGCAGCAGAGCCTTAATATCATCCATCAAAGCAATAAATTGAGGATCAAGATGTCCTATACAGGGCCTAGCAAGCGCCTGTAAAACTCGTGGACTGACATCCGAGGGGCCTGGCCCCATTAGGGTACGTAAAGGGGGGTGAAACTGTGTGCTCATTGGAAACTCCGCGGAAACAAAACGACAGACAGAAAACTTCCCCATTATAGTGCGGAATGGTGGAAATATCGCTGTCTGTATTTGCTAATACAGCACGCCAGAGCAAAGCCGACAAAGCCAAGTGCTTAACTGCCCAGCTTACAATCCGGGAAAAACTTACCAAACAGTGAATTATAAAAAACGTACTGCTCTTCCAGCGAGAGTTTTTGCTCCATGCGCAGACGCTCACTAATAATCGCCACTAATACCTTTAAACCACTGCAGGGGGAGTTTTCGATCAGCTTCAGCGCCCGATTCAGAGGCAGCTTTTTGATACGCGCCATTAGTTGCGGATCAACGTCTTCTTCAATACTGCGGTCAACCAGATTCAGCAGAAAGTAGGCACAAAACTTCAATCGCCACTCTTTACTGAACCAGCTTTCCTGCTCCAGTACTGGATAGAGGTTGTTAGCAAGCAGTTGTGCACAGGAACTCGGGTGGCGAGTCGCCAATTTTACGCCGTCATTGACGGAGAGAATACGTTTAGCCATAGTCTAGGGGCCTCCTAGTGTGTAATTTTTATTATTACTGATTAGTGCTTTGCACCCGCATCGCACTATCCAGGGAATACTGCCCAAGAGCTGTCAAAAGTAGCACAGTTTTTCATCAAATGTAACAATTTCCATACAGTTTAAAATGATTTATAAGAAAATAGCTTATTTTCCCGGTTTTACCCGCAGAGTCTGCAGACCACGGTTTAGCTGCTGCAGGTGTTTGGAGATGTAGGGACCTTTTGCCTGCGAGACACCAACCGCCAGGGTGTCTATAACCACAAGATGAGCAATGCGCGAGGAAACCGGCGTATATTGCTCGCTCTCCTCTTCGACATTGATATGAATTGGAATAGCGCAGGCCTCGGCCACCGGGGTGCCACCGGGTGCCAACCCTATGACAATTCCACCGGCTTCCTTAACCAGATTGATGGCATCCAGCAAAGCTTTGGTTCTACCCGACTGCGAAATGGCTACCACCACATCCTGTGCGCCCAATGACATCGCCGACATGGCCTGAATATGCGGATCAGAATATGCCGTAGTCGACATCTGCAGACGAAAAAATTTATGCTGGGCATCGACGGCCACGGCACCAGAGGCACCAAAACCGTAAAACTCGACACGATTGGCCTGGCATAGCGCACTAATAGCCGCCTCAAGCATGTTCGGGTCAATACTATCGCGCACGTTTTTAAGGATATTAATGGTGGCATCAAAAACCTTGTTGCTGAACTCGCTAGTGGTATCACCATCACTGAGGGCGAACTCACCAAAGCTGGGTTCTGTTGCCAGCTGCTGGGCCAGACGTAATTTAAAATCCTGAAAACCTTCACATTGAATCGCACGACAAAAACGCACCACCGTCGGCTCGCTCACTTGCACCGCCGAGGCCAAATCAACAATACGCATATGGATCACCCCCGGGCTGTGGGCGAGCACATATTCTGCCACCTTACACTCGGATTTGCGCATCTCGGACATGGCGCGATGGATATTTTGAATAACATTAACGGATTTCACTGCACGAAGGCCTGCTCTTTGCTGCAAAG
>JAUXDF010000313.1 GCA_030618505.1 Spongiibacteraceae bacterium
TCATGACTAAGGCCTTTAGCCGCTGTTGTCAGACGAGCTATTTTTCTTGAGGCGATAGCTACCTTGGCACCCAACTGAACCAACTCTTCAGCGATAGCCAAACCGATACCTGTACCACCACCAGTCACAACAATGACTTTGTCAGCGAACAAATCATCTCTAAAAATACTTTGACTAGATGTCTTTGGTTTATTACCCATGTCCTATTCTCCCAGCTCATCTACGGCAAAAAAATCAGGGTGCTTTAAAATATTTTCGGGTACGATAATATTAATATCTAACAACATTTGCGCCGTCGCTTTACCTTGCGCATCGTATCTGAGCGAGGCTGTACCACCACCACCCAAAGCCTCGTACATCAAAAAGTTAAAGGTATCAAAGCCTGGCAAGGGATAACGCTCAACGCGACCTTCAACCAAGTGTGCAAGATAATCACGCACATAACCTGCCGTTAACTGTTCAGCTATTAACGGTAAGAAATCTTTACTACGCGCACAGACGCCTACATTAATAAAGTCACCCTTATCACCAGAGCGGCCATAAGCAAGACTTAGTAAGGGCACCGCTACTCCTTCAAAATTACGTTCCGTTGAACCCTGATCACTGACACTATCGGGTGTGGAGGCTGGAGACTCCTTCCATAGCGATGCCTGCGGAGGCTCAATTGCCAAAGGCTTCTCATCAATAGAAACGTTAACCTCAACAAGCTCTTTAGGAATCAAGTAAGAATTCAGCTGAATATAAGGCGATGCTTTTGGACGACCGCCACCACCACCACACATTCCCTGAGCCATACCCAAGCCAACCGAAGGTGTTTCGCGAGCCAACAGGTTCAAGGCATCACGACTGTTATGGTGGGCTGTAAACTTCACGATCACTTCACGACTATCGCGCATACGACTGTGTGGACCATAGGTATCTTCCGCGCCTATCAGCTCAATAGACGTTTCTCGAAAATCTTCAAAGCCCAACATTTTGTATAAGCCTTGCACCCGAGCGAAAATTGACTCGGCAACCCGGCGACCTTTTTTCGCCGCATCGCGTCCACCAATCAACACCAAAAATGTCATTCGATAACCATCGGCAATCTGTGCACAGGCTTTATAATAGGGCGTTGGTGCAAGACCGGTAGCCCCTTCAACTTTAACACGATGACCGCCAAGATCAGTGAGTTTAACTTCGCTGAAATCAGCAACTACATCTGGCAACAAATAAGCTTTTGGATCGCCAATTTCATAGATAACCTGCTCGGATACAGAGGCAACATTAACAATGCCATCGCTCTTCTCAGGTTTGGTTAAAACGAAACTGCCATCAGCACTACACTCTGCGATCGGATACCCCATATTGACCCAGCTATCACTCTGCTGCCAATCGGTCATCAGGCCACCGGTAGATTGCGGACCACACTCCAACAAATGCCCCGCCAGACTACCCTGAGCCAACTTATCAAAATCCTCCAGCCCCCAACCAAACTCATGCATCAAAGGTGCAAGAACCAAACAGCTGTCGGCCACACGGCCGGTAATAACAACATCAGCACCCGCATCCAGTGCCGCAACAATTGGCCATGCACCCAGATAAGCATTCATACTGATCATCTTTTCACACAGAGGATCTCCGGATTGCATTTCTTTAAGCGGCAAAGCACGTAACTGCTCAAGATTAGGCATCATATTATCGCCATCAACGACGGCGATTTTTAATTCTATTCCCTGAGCTTCTGCCACTTCACGAAGTTTTTTAGCTGCTGCGTGAGGATTGACGCCACCACCATTGGTAATGACTTTGACGCCCTGCTCTTTAATATCTTTCAGGTTAGTCGCCAGTATCGGACTGATTATATCTATCGCATAACCAAAGTCTGGCGACTTCATATGGGCTCGCGTCATTATTGCCATGGTAATTTCAGCCAGGCATTCATAAATCAAATAATCAAGTTTTTTAGTTGCTAATAACTGAGGCGTAGCCGTGAGTGAGTCACCCCACATACCCGCAGCACCGCCAATAATAACTGTGTCTTTTTTCATTACCAAACCTTTACCCTTTAACAGATACGTTTATTTCTCGTCGGGAACGACTTCGATAAGCAGCCCACCCGTTGCAACCTGCTGTCCTTCGTTAACAAGCACTTGAGCAACAACGCCATCACAGCCCGAGAACATTTCATGTTCCATTTTCATCGCTTCAAGAACCAGCAAGCCCTGACCTTTAGTGACTTTATCTCCCTCTGCAACCATCACGCGCGTAATGGCTCCATGCATAGCGGCACGAATATTACTATCGCCATCATCAGCACTCTCATCATTAGCTTGTTGCAAGCTATCAACAACAGAAAACTGATGATCGCCAACATCCAACTGCAAACTTCCCGCACCGGTATCGATTGCCCAGATACAATCCCTAAGGCCATCACATTCATACTTCACCAGACCATCCTGCCACTGCAGAATACGTATCTGGATAGTCTCATCAGCAACACTCACCGAATACAAATGATCATCATCGATATTAACATTCACTTCAATATCTTCATCCGCATCCTGTGGACGCAATTGAAATACCGAGCTATTTACGCCAGTGGAGCGCCAAAATCCTAATACAGGAAATTCTGCACCGCCTAATTCACAAAACAAAGCACCTGCGAGCGCCAGACTTTGATTACTTGCCTTTAGGCGCTGCGGCCCTTCGTCGCCATAAACCTCTGGGATAAAGCCGGTAGTGACTTCACCCGTTACAAATTTATCCTGCGCCAAAGCATCTGCCAAAAAATGCTTATTGGTAGAGACACCAAACAACACCGTTTGTTTGAGCGCTTTGATCATTCGCCGTCGAGCAATTTCACGGGTCGCACCCGAGCTTATAATTTTTGCCAACATGGGATCAAAAAACGGCGATACTCGCTCACCAGACTGCAAGCCACTATCAACGCGAATGCCCTCTCCCTCTGGAGCCCGCCATAATTGCACATCACCAGAACAGGGTAAAAACTGCTGGTAAGGGTCTTCAGCATAAAGTCGCACTTCGATAGCATGCCCTTCAAGAGTGACCTGCTCCTGGGTCAACGGTAGCGTCTCATTCGCGGCTACCAGCAACTGCCATTCAACCAGGTCCAGCCCGGTAATCATTTCGGTAATCGGATGTTCAACCTGCAGGCGCGTGTTCATCTCTAAAAAATAGAAGTTCTCACTGTCATCCAGCAAAAATTCGACCGTACCCGCCCCACAATAATCAACCGCTTTTGCGGCATCAACCGCAGCCTTACCCATTCGCTCTCGCAAGGCCTCACTAACCACCGGGCTTGGCGCCTCTTCAATAACCTTCTGGTGACGACGCTGCATGGAACAGTCCCGCTCTCCCAGATAAACCGCGTTACCGTGATTATCGGCAAAAATTTGAATTTCAATATGGCGAGGAGAAATCAATGCGCGCTCTATAATCAGCAGATCAGAGCCAAAGGCCTTTAATGCCTCGGAGCGAGCAGCAATCAGCGCTGATGCCAGGTCATCCTGACTGAAGACAAGACGCATTCCCCGACCACCGCCACCAGCAGTCGCTTTAACCATTAAGGGGTAGCCGATCTCTTTCGCCTGCTCCAGCAGTATATCGTCAGTCTGTTCTTCATCCTGATATCCGGGTATGCAAGGTACACCAGCATCCAGCATCAAACGCTTGGAAACGGCCTTATCTCCCATCAGCTCGATGGCCTTAACGCCTGGACCGATAAAGGTAATACCCTCACTCTGACAACGCTGGGAAAAAGAAGCATTCTCTGAAAGAAAACCATAACCCGGATGAATCGCATCTGCACCGCTCTGCTTGGCAGCCGACAGGATTTTTTCAACACTAAGATAAGACTGACTTAAATCCGAAGGACCGATATGCACGGCCTTATCAGCCATTTTCACATGAAGCGCATCTCGGTCAGCATCTGAAAAAACTGCAACTGTTTCGTAGCCTAATGCTCTGGCAGTACGGATAACACGGCAGGCAATTTCACCCCGGTTAGCAATCAAGACTGTGGAGAAATGCATGGTTATTTAACCTCTATGATGATCATAATCATCTGCTAATTGCCGTAATCGCTAGGTGAATGACAACAGGCGGTTTTTGATGGTGTCTTGCGCGTCTTTAACCATTCTCTCCAGCAGCTCTTCACAGCTTGGGATATCATGGATAAGCCCCATCACCATACCCACTGTCCAAACACCGCCTTCTATATCGCCCTGCTCAAGCACATTCTCTTTGCCGCGCTTGCCTGCAACCAGGGGCTGAATAGCACCAAAATCAGTATCTCCATCCTGCGCCTCTACCGCCAATACTTGCTCGGC
>JAUXDF010000135.1 GCA_030618505.1 Spongiibacteraceae bacterium
TCGAAAATTAAGTCCGGTCATGGCCAACGTAAATCTAGCTCCTAGGCCTTTTCAAGGCCTTTAAGTCGCAAGATTTACGTTGGCCATGACCTCTTTGTTTAATTTCTGGATGGGCACTAACTAGTTGTTTTGTATGTATTTGCCAGTATTGGTTCAGTATCAATCCAATCAAATTTAGGTCGCTATAAGGTAACTCAATAGTCGATCAATAAAACAAGTGCGGACTTTCGTGATCCAACTGAGATGTCTAGGATTATACAGGAGGAGAGCTTTGAAGGTAACAGACGCCAGTCTCAGAAAGTGGTTAGGGAGAGCCTGTAATTATTGGGAGCCGTACATACGCCTAAGGTGGTGTTAACACCTCAAGATTTAACTGTCAGGAAGTTTTAGAACACTTTGGAAAGTGTCCTTCATACTTGCAATTAGCTCGATTGATATCTCTTCAATTTGAGATATTTCTTCTTCCGAAAGGTAATCTCCAAACATCCCTCGCTTTTTCTTCTTTTTACCAATGGCGCCGTCATTTTCCATGAGGACATTAACGAGTACGTTTAGTTCTTTATTGGGCAAATCGTAGTTGTTGTTAATTATTTCTCTAACAGAGTCATACATATAGATTTGTACGATCTCAGGAAGTAAATCCTTTTTGATAGACGCGCTCATCATCTTATATAAAAAATCTACATGGCAGGTTAGGTCTGGGTACCTATAAAAATGATGAATGTCATTATGTATTAATATTTCGTCTTTATGGTTCAGATCATAATCACAGCTATCAATAACAGGCTTAGAAATTATTTCTAATACTTGATCATAACTCTTCATATCTTGAAGGATGGATGCCGAAACGGGAATAATAAGGTCATCTTTATTTTTGCTTCTTGCTTTTAATATGTCGTGTATTAAATACCGATGAGTGCGGCCATTACCATCATTGAAAGGGTGTATGTATACAAGACCAAATGACACGATTGCCGCATGCATCATGGCCGGCAAAGTATTATCGACTAGAAGCGACTCATGCATTTTAAGTAAACCGCCCATCATGCTTTCTACATGCTGGAATAATGGGCATACATAGTGAACAAATTCTGCCCCAGAACGTCTATTTTTATGACCAACGTAGTTATTGCAATCTCTATAGTCTGTATCTTTTGCTGTGGGCTGTACTATTTGGTTTTGCACGTTTATTAAGCGATTTTTTGATAGCGGATAAAGGCCGCATGCTTTTAATGCCCGATAAAATTTAGCCGTTTTTCGTTCGTCAGAATCTTCATTTTCAATTTCTGTTGATGATTTTGTTTCTTTTGTGTAAAGGTAATTAACAGATCTATTAATGATATCTATATCTACAAAGTTCCCTAATGCTCTAAGCTCTTCTCTAGCAAGCTCCATCATATCTTTAGTAGCCCATTCCTTAATGGCACTAGTCTTACGAATCACAGGACAAAATTCTTTATTACCAATTAAATTATTATCTACAGCTGTTCTCTTGTCTCGTATACACGTTACTGATGTATAGTAATACTGCTCACGAAGGAGTTTTACATATTTAACTGGTGTGATGTCTGGTATATCTAAAGTGTCTTCCGTAAGCCACTCATACAGGTACCAAATGCAACGTCGTATTTCACTTGTTGGTTGCTGAAGAATGAATCGTGTTAGTTCTGGTACATCTATCTCTTTAAATATCTGGCTTAGATACGCGAGGTTAATTCCCTGATACTTGATAGCAGTCGCGATATGCTCGCAATTTGTTGTACCAACCTTTACTCGTTTAGAAAGTATCTTGACTCTGCCGAACCCGTAGTCTATCGTTTTTTCATCAGGTTCAGTTCCTTGTTTTAATTCAAGTGCCAACGGGGGTACTTTTAAATTAAAACTTTCTCTGAGATGTGTATAACCTGCATCTTGCATAAGTTTTCCTCGTATATCTGCAGTTAGTATACATTAATCCTCAGAAATTATAAAAATCTTCAGAAATCGCATAAATCCTCAGAAATTATAAAAGTCCTCAGGATTTCTATTATTCTTCAGGGCGCGATATTTATCCTGCCGCTCTCACCAAACCTTTATTTTCAAGTGATTAGATTGCTTATTGTTGTCCCCAAAGCAATCTACAGCTGGCATAACCCAAACTATAGTAATGATGCTATCAGCAGATATTGGTCATTAGCTGTATGGTTCCTTTGACCACGAGAAAAAGTAATAACGTTCGCAGATAGCTCTCATGAGCAGGAAGTTTTTGCGGAGATGCTGGTTAGTCAGTGCGGGGAAGATGGAGAAAGCTGTATCCGGTGCTTTTAGCAGATTTTTTTAGTCAGGAGCATTTTTGGCCATACGCACCATAGTATGAAGAGTTATTTTTGAGAGGTGTCGATTAATGAGGCATAATTCTGCCCTCGACGTGGTTGCTAAAATACTCTATTAGAAAATGGCAGCTCTAAGGCAACTTAATATCAGTGATCATCTACAGGCCAGTAAATATGGGCAGGTAACCATTCATTGGCAGAATAGTTGGCCATTATATTCCTCTTTAGATATTCACTATGACGAAACCGGTAATGATATCGCGAACAGGTTCAAGATGGCAGCATGAGCTGAGAGATGCCATATGCTCAGCACAGACATTGTTTGAGTTGTTGGAGCTTGATGGTGCTTTGGCGCCCAAAGCCTTAAAAGCTGATAAGGATTTCCCACTGCGAGTACCGCGCCCCTTTGTTGATCGAATAAAAAAAGGGGATTGGAAGGACCCTCTACTGTTGCAGGTTTTGCCCTTGGCAGAGGAGCTGGATTACACCCCCGGTTTTTCTACTGACCCACTAGCAGAGCGGCAAGCTATTGCGGCTCCCGGCTTGATTCATAAATATCATGGACGGGTATTGCTGATTGCCACCGCCAGTTGTGCAATTCATTGCCGTTATTGTTTTCGTCGTCATTTCCCCTATCAGGAGAACAAACCAGGTACTGCTCAATGGAAACAAGCGCTCGACTATATTAGACAGGATAAGAGCATCAAGGAGGTGATTCTCAGTGGTGGTGACCCTCTGTTGGCCCCGGATCGCTATCTGGCCGAGTTGGTTGATCAGCTGGCTGATATTGCTCATCTTGAGCGCCTGCGCATCCATACTCGCTTGCCAATTGTTATACCCCAGCGTATCACCACCGAGTGTCTGGACTGGCTAACTACAAGCCGTCTGCAGCCGATAGTGGTGCTCCACTGTAACCATGCGAATGAAATTGATAGGGCGGTAGCCGAATCAATCGAGCAGCTACTTAAGCGTGGCGTGACAGTGCTGAATCAGTCAGTACTGCTGAGGCAGATAAATGACCGGGTTGATACGCTTATCGAGCTCAGCGAGGCTTTGTTTAGCGTGGGGGTGCTGCCTTATTATCTGCATCTGCTCGATCGAGTAGCAGGGGCGGCACATTTTGATGTGGCTGAGGTTGAGGCCCTTGCGTTAATTGATCAGCTACGCAGTAAATTACCTGGTTATATGGTGCCCAAGCTGGTTAAAGAGCAGGCTGGGAAAAGCTCAAAAACCCCGATATAACAAAGTCATAAAGTGTGACCTTGTAATAGTAATCAGCAATTTAACTGAAATATTGATGATCTCACCTATACTCTACAAACAGGCCATATTGAAGAGTACGTAATTAATGAAAAAGGGCGAATCATCGCAATTGCGATTGCCAGAGCAGGATTTAAGTGCATTATCCTTCTGCAAGGCGGAGGCGAATGCGGTAAAAGAGTGGCTGAATACTCTGCCGATGGCCAATTTAGGCAGCACTACTCGCAGTCTTTTTGAGGCAATTGATGAGATAAATCGACTAAAAATTGCTCCGCAGCAGCGTTTTGATATTCTTGAGCAGATTAGACCTGTCATCTATTATGCGACTAAATACCTAGAAAAACACTATCTTAATCAGTCTCTTACACTATCGGAGCAAGCTAAAAAGATTGCTGATCTTGCTCAGGCGCTGCAGGGGCGCTTAGCAACAGGTTACATGATAGTGACCGCTCAGTGCAGTCTTAAAATGCGGGGTTTTCGTCTCGGCAAACCAAAGCTGTTGATGGCTCAGGCCATTCATCGAGCGATTTGCGATTTGTCGCAACAACTACTGCGCTATTATCAGCTGTATCGACCAGTCCCAAAGTATTTCTGGCAGGATATTCATCGTCTGCATCTGCTTGCACAGGAATTCAATCTCGAAATGATGATGACCAATGATCCACAATGCGGTGAGGAGCACCAAAGCAGTTTGTCCGATGCTTATCTGCGTGCTCTGTTATTGGGTTGTATCAAGGCCAATCAGCTTAGGCAGGAAGATATCAAGCTGATATCAGGTTCGCTGATGGATGAGTGGTTGGGAATGATCGAACTTACGGTGGTTGATCAAGACAGCAGTAATTTGCTGGTGGTTGACCCGCATAAGAACAGCCCGCCGATATATCAAAAATTTTATCAGGGCGCTTATAATAAAGATTGTCACTGTCTGGATACGTCGGTACTGGTGGCTTACCTGAAATCGCAGATAGATAATCAAGAGCCCACATCATTATCGAAGAATTTGCTGAGTCATTTGGTGATTGCCTGGGGAGTGCTAACCGACCGTACTTTTATGCGCCTGGAAGCCAACGATACTCTTGCACTTTGTTTAGGTCTGTCAACTACACATTATTTTGTCTCTGATGCCCGAAGTTTTGATCAGTTGATGCACGGTGATAAAGCGCGTGGTGCAGGTTCTGACAGCTTGTTTCTGGTCGACCATGAGGCGATACAGCACCATGATGCCTGGGATGATGCCTTTGATAGTGCTAAAGGCGGGGACGTCTGGGATACAGCGTTTAAAGCTGAGGACGAGAGTGAGAGTGATAAGCAGCGAACCAGTGTCAGCATGGAGTCTATTGATTATCATGTCCATAAAGATGGCAAGCTGAGGGCCAGCACAAGCGCTGGCACTAACCCCGAGGAAAATGCCGAGCAAGGAAAATATCAGGATTATCAGGTGCAGATGCTTAATCTAAGCCCGGGTGGTTACTGCTTGGAGTGGTCAAATAGCGCCCCCTCACAGTTGAAAACCGGCGAGATTATCGGCGTTAAAGAAACCCATCATAATAACTGGAGTATCGGTGCGATACGCTGGGTGCGGATGGATGGAGAAAAAGACCTGCAAATTGGCGTCGAATTACTAAGTCCGACGGCAACGCCTTATGGCGCTCGCGTGCTCCACAAGATGGGTGACACTCAAAGTGAATATATGCGTGTTTTGGTGCTTCCCGAAGTGACGCCGACCGGACAGCCCAAAACCCTGATCACCCCTGCCGTCAGTTTTAAAGAAAACCAGAAAGTGATGCTGGTGCACAATGGCTGTGAGGTGACTGTGCTGCTGACTCGACTGGTTTTTAGTTCTGGTTATTATAGCCAGTTTGAGTTTTTGGAAACAAAACGTATCAGCGATGAGAAAAAGCAGCAGCAACGAGACAAACTTTCAGCTGCTGATGACAGCTTCGATTCGCTATGGAAGAACTTGTAGGCTATGCTGCTTGGCTACTTTGGATATTTGTCGAATTTTCGGCATCATCTTAAGACGTATGCTGGTTCAGCCAATTAATCCTGGCCCTACAACGTCATTCATGCAGATGCACTGATACATTCACCGATAAAATAAAAGCTTCGATTTAAATGACAACGACGGAAACATATCGCTTATTAATCCTGGTTGAATCCCAGAACGAGGCAGAACGGCTAATCAGCCTGTTTCGCAACGCCGGTCATGCTGTGCGTGCGCATCGTGTGACCTCTGAGCAGGATTTGCAGGATCACCTGAATGACCACTGGGATTTGATGATCTGTGATGGTAAACATCCCGACCTTGATATGGCGCAGGCCCGCCAGCTGTTTAAAAGTGCGGAGCTGGATATTCCGGTCTTGCTGCTGGCCGAAAACGTCGAAACGGCGGCTATACTTGCCGGCTTTGAGCAGGGAGCTCAGGATGTGATTCATATTGACGCTGATCCCCATTTATTGTTGGCGGCGCAGCGGGAAATCTTTAATGCCAGAGAGCGCAGCCAAAAGCACAGTATTGAAACCGAGCTGAGCGAAGCAACCCAGCGTGCCGAGCAGTTATTGGGCGACTCGCAGGATGCTATAGCCTATGTTGCCGATGGCATGCATATAGAGGCTAACGAGGCTTATTCGCAGATCTTTGGTTACGAAGATCAAGAGGAATTTGAGTGTTTACCGATTATTGATTTGGTGGCAGCAAAAGACCAGGATCGTTTTAAGGCCTTTTTACGCCATTATAGTAAGGGTGAAACGGATCAGGCGGAGCTGGGTTTTGTCGGTCTGCGTAATGATGACACTGAATTTAATGCCTATATGGTCTTGTCGCCATCCAGCTTTGATGGTGAAGCCTGCACCCAGGTGCTTATTCGCCAAGAGACTGATAGTGCTGGCAGTGCTGCGGCGACAAGTACTACCGATGCATTGACCGGGCTCTATAGCCGTCAATACCTGCTGGATCAACTGGCTACATCGGCTATTCAAACCGGCAGTGGTGTTTCAGCCAACCTGGCTTTTATCAGTTTGGACAATTCCTCGCACTTTTTAAGTAGTATTGGTATTTCCGGTTGTGATGCGCTGATTAAGGATCTGGCAGAACTGCTGGCGGACCAGGTGATCGAAGGTGATTGCCTGGCGCGTTTCGGTGATACCGGTTTGGCCTTGTTGATACATAATAAAACACCGGAAGAGGCGCTGGCCTTCGCCCATCAGTGCTGTAAAACGGTTGAAGAACATATTTGTGAGGCCTTGAAGCAAACCGTTCAATATACAGTTTCGATTGGTATAGCGCCGCTGAGTGCTCGCAATGTCAATGAGATAGTTGATCAGGCCTACAGTGCAGTGCTGCAGATCCGCGAGCAGGACAATAATAATGATGCCGAAATCTATGTTGCCAAAGCGGTACAGATAGCAGACGGCGGTGGGGCTGCCGCCTCGCTGGAAGAGGCAATTGAGCAGAACCAATTCAGGCTGTTGTTTCAGCCTATCATTAGTTTACGTGGTGATAGCCGCGAACACTATGAGGTTTCCCTGCGGATGCTCGATGAGCATGACAAGGAGATTCCACCATCGGAGTTTTTGGCTAGTGCCACTGACACTAAACTGGATCGCTGGGTGATACTGGAAGCCACCAAGATGCTTTCTCTGCACCGCTCAGATGACCACGATACCCGTATAATCATTAACCTTACCGCCAATGCACTCCTGGACAAAGGTTTGCCTCCCTGGATAAATGTGGCAATGAAAGCTGCCAGTTTGCCGGTCGACAGTGTGGTGTTTCAGTTTAGCGAAGTGGATATCAGCAAACACCTGAAAGTGGCCAAGGAAGCAACCCAGGCACTCAATGATCTTGGCTGCAAGGTGTCGATGGGGCAGTTTGGGCGCACAGTGGATCCGATTAAAACGCTCAAACATGTCAGCGTGGATTATGTGAAAGTTGATGGCTCGTTTACCCTTGATTTGCAGGAAAACCAGGGTGACCCTCAAGTGCTTAAAGCCTTAATTAACTCGATTGCTGAAAATAATATGTTGTCGATAGTTCCTTGCGTGGAAAACGCCGGTGTTCTGGCGACTTTGTGGCAGGTTGGGGTGAATTATATTCAGGGCCACTATTTGCAGTCACCCTCGCCAAGCATGGATTATGAATTTACGGAAATTGCTTAAGGTGAAAAGCTCCTTCTCCCCTTGGGAGAAGGTTGGGATGAGGGAGTAACGAAGCTGTAAATTAACCAATAAACCCCCTCACCCCAACCCTCTCCC
>JAUXDF010000091.1 GCA_030618505.1 Spongiibacteraceae bacterium
TCGAAAATTAAGTCCGCTCCTGGCCAACGCAAATCTAGCTCCCAGGCCTTTTCAAGGCCTTTAAGTCGCAAGATTTGCGTTGGCCAGGATCTCTTTGTCTAATTTCTGGATGGGCACTAGCTAGCCAGACTTGTCGGGCATATCCACTGGCTCCGACTCTATCTTCCAGCTCCCTAAACGCTGACCACCACCAGATTGACTATCGAACAAGACGCATGGCTATTCGTCGCTTTTTGATGCATGTGTTACCGAACGGGTTTATGCGCATTCGGCACTACGACTTTTTAGCGAGCTGTCATCGAAAATCCAAGCTGGCGCTGATTCGCGTGCTTTTGCAGGTCGAGACGAAGTTGGATGAAAGGGTATTGGCCGATCCCATTAAGACGCCTGATTAAGTGGGAGTAAAAGCCAGTACCCAGTACCGAAGTTGTCGTGCTTGACTCCCCCTGCTCGCTCGGATTGAAAAAAACGGCAACCTCAGAGTCCAGGTAGAAGCGGGGCAACACCGAATTACGACACTAGTACTCTGACCTTGGCAAGCGCTTCCTGGACAACCGATTCGGGTGCATGCTCTATGAATTCAATTCCTCGATATTCATAATCAATGGTTTTGACTTGCTGACACAAAATGACACCCTCGGTCTTGGTATTTAGAAGCTTTACTTCAAAACCATGTCCTCGGACTGTACTGGTTATTGGAGCCACCAAAGCAAGCTGGATCTGCTTATTGAACGGCTCAGGCGATAAGACGATAGCTGGCCGTTCATGCGCTTGCTCATGCCCTGCTGATGGGTCAAAATCAGTGCGAATAATATCGCCGCGCTTTGGCGTGTACTTCTTCACTCAGTCAATCTCCTTGCCGACAGGAGAGCTATGAAGCCAAACCCTGTCTTCGTCATTAATATCAACTAACTCTTTGGGTGAGGACTCAAGCAGTTGCTCTAATGTGTATTTCGGAGAAGCCTGTTTAAGTGTTATCTGGCCATCACGAACATCTACCTCTACTGTGTCACCAAGATTAATGCCTGCTTTAGCAAGAGCAGCAGCAGGTATAATGGCCCCTGCAGAATTGCCCCATTTACGAATATTGGTCTGCATGATTCACACTCTTTATGTTTAAACTATGTATATACTACGGTGCTGTTGATGTTTATACAAGTGTTTAAACGTGTTGTGCCGGTATTCCAGGTTAAGAACCGACTAAGACGTGGACGCTGCCACCCCCTTGATGGCGGTGCTAGGAGTCTGTCGGATTTAACTCTGTTCTACTGCGGAAAAACATAAATCAGCTATTTTTCACGTTCAATTGCGTTAAATAGCGAGCTATGCCCAAAGCGTTTCACGGGGCAGGCTCTTCGCCTTAATCGAACGCAAAAACTGACTAATTTCTGCTTTCCCTCGCTACGAACGGTTAAACCCGACAGGCTCCTAGGTGGGTTTAATTTGCGGTTACGTTTATTCATGTCTGTGTATCGTGAGTTGGTTCTGTAGAAGGCTAGTCTGGCGTTACGTTGCTGTTAGTGTTCTTTGTCTCTGTTGTTGATCTGAAAATCTGTGTGAGATTAGAGGTAACTGCCTGTACTTTGCCCAGGTGGTGGAAGGGTAAATCAAAGACGATTTGGTACACGGTTGGTACACAATATCTAGTCTCAAGCAACCCTATATCGTCCGCAACCCCCTTGTAAACACTGACCTTCAGTCCCGTACTGTGTCCAGAGCAGTCCGAGCTTGTACTCCCTCAGCCGCGATGAGCAGGGAGTAGTAATGTGGATATATGCCAGAATTCCATGTTTAGACTGCTTTTGTGTACCCCCATGTACGCTAGAGGCTGCTAGATATGGTACTTACCGATCCAAAGATAAGACAAGCAGCAGTTCTCGCTTAAGCCTAGCCCCCACAATTTGCGGTGTTCAACCGCGTAGAAAATAAACTTTTCGCGCTATTTTCTGCTCCCGATAATTCCTTGCAATACCCCGCTAGGGGTTGGTTTGTAGCGTATTGTTTGATACTTTTAGTTCGCGTGATTTGTTTACATTGAATAAAAATATAATAATACATGTTTAGTTGTTCTTTCCGATTATAGGGATTTGTTCTTTCGGTTGTTCGGATCAGTGTGCAACTGACACCATAAGGTGATTCTCATGGCTCTTAATACCGTTTTCTCTTCTTATTTGAATAGGACTAGGAGCTCGGGTTTTGCGCTGTTCGCGCTTTCCTTCGCTGTAATTTTCGCTGCTGGCTGCATACCGCCGAAGCCCTTTTTCGGGCCTGCACCTGGACCCTATGACACGACGCAATATGTCACTTTCGATCTGCCTTCGGGTACTTCATTGGTGTATTACACTCTTGATGGCTCTACACCCACCGATAACTGCCTGGTCTATGATGGCTCACCCATCGAAATCTCCAGTACGTCTGTTATCAAAGTTAAGCATTGTCAGGGTTGCAATGAGCTAGGGCTTGAGGGGCGGTCGCTTGAGCTTGGATCTTATAGGATTAACGGTGGTGGATCCGCGCAAGGGCCTTCCTGTACTCAAGATTGGTATTCGATTCAGTCAGTGGACACGACCGACTGCGTTGCTCGTAATATTGCCGCCAATGCCGAGAGTCTGGAATATGTAGCCTGTGAGGCGATTGCCAATGCTAATGCCGGGCAGCGATGGAATTTTAAGGCGCTGACTGTTGATTCCGCCGTTAATGACGTGAGTATTCAGGTCGATGGCGAAAATGGTTGCCTCACGGCTTCGCCGACCAAAGCCGCTTCTGTTATGCCGTGTGTCGCCAATAGTGCCGAGCAGCAATGGTTGTTGGAGGAGAGCAATAGCAATCCTGGCATTTTTACGATTAAGTCAAAGCATGAGTATGTCGGCGATGTTGGTGTGGCATTCTGCCTTGCGAGCACATCTACCATGGGTGTGCCTGAGTTAACTGACTGTAGTACGGTGAATCAGCATAGCTTGAAATGGCAGCTCTATTTAGAGGGCGCTGTGGCCGAGTCTTCTATTGGCGTATCGTTACCTCCGTATCCGGTTTGGTCCGGTACTATCATCGAACAAGATGCTCGCGTGCTTGACGAACTTGCCGCCGAGTATGCAGCGGAAGTCGGCTTGGGTGCCATGAATATGCCCAGCTTTTTGTATGGCTGGTTACCCGCTCATGTTCTCGATATTATTATTGCTTCTCCCGACCCGGTAGCGGCCTCGGAGGAGTATTTGTGGTTGTTCCACTTGTCAGGTTATTTCGGTGGTGTCTGGTTGCGAGGCGAACTCGATAGCGCTCAGCCTGGTACGCTGTTGTCCCATGTTCGCTTCCCTCCAAGTGAGACGGCTTTTAAGCGCTTGGCTGCGGATACGCAGAAAGCATATAACAAGCTGTTACTAGGTGATGCATCGATTCTTTCATTTAATGATGCGTCTTTCCTCCCTAGTGGTTTTTCCAGTAATCCGATATTTGATGGTGTGGTTGATAACTTTGGATACAATCAGGGGTATATGCTGCAGATACTTGAAGATCCACCCGCTGGTTTGATAACACCACCGGCATTTGATGTTGTTTGTAGTGGTGCGCTGTCTTGTCAATACGCGACCCCGAAGTTACAGGCGCTGGCCGGTTTGCAAAGTGTCGCCGCTGATCTTAATGACGGCATTAAGCCCGCTTACACAAGCCTTGCGGCGAAAATTCAGCCTGTTCAGGATTCTGCGGAACTTCGTGGGCGCAATGTGTGGAACGGTTATTTATCTGTTCAGGGCTTTCCTCAAAACGAGTATGAGTTACTGCTCGATCTCAGTTCTGGTTTTCTTCAGAACCTGAATGTAGCCGCTTTGTTGTCAGCGAAGGGCGTAGTGGAAGATGATGTTGATACGGCGCGTAAAGCAGTGGTTGCTAATACGCTAATGACTGTCTGGTTGACGGGTTATGCCAGTGGACTTCCGCATGGGCGTGACCCGAATGATGTGCCTGTATTTGAGATGGATTTTCCCTGATTTACTGTGGTAGGTGTTCGGCTAATACAGTCGATATTATCGCGCAAAAAATCTTGAGCATGGAAGCTGTTGTAATGGTTTTTTTCGGCTGGCACGACTCGTCATAGAACTGTACACGATACAGTTTTGGCTTAAAGCAGTGCTTTTACCTCGGCCCCCATTTCCTCACTATTTGATTAACGAGGCATAATAATGAAGCAGGTGATCAAAGGCATCTGAACCATATTTTCTCTCCATTCGATTTAGTGTTTTCTTCATTTTCTTGCTTGAAATACGCTGCCCTGATGCAATATCTTGAAGCGAGAGACGCAAGTACTCTTTTTGTTGTCCGGGTAAAATGCCGATGTCATCCTCGATAGAGCGGCCACTGTCTTCATGGCAAATCTCACAGTATTTCATATGTAGCCTTCGACCGGTCTTGGCTTTTTCACTGTCAAAAGATTGTGCTTTGCTGTCCCGTATCTGGCTGGAATACCATTTCGCCAGTTCTATAATCTCATAGTCCGATAACATACTGACGACCATGGTCATGTCTGTATCCATCGCGCCAGGACGCTTATGAATACGAGTGACACGCTCGCCTCGTTTAAAGGAATTCATAGACTCGACAAAATAGTTTTTTGATAGCGCTGCAATGGTAGGAATAGAATCATGCAGACTGTTACCGTTAGGACCATGACAATCATCGCATAATTCCAGCCACTTGCTTTCGGCATTCAGGGTGGATGAAAAAACCACAAGGAGCGCTGCAAATATAGGGGGGAAATAATTTAACCTAATATAAGTTCCTGGCATCTTACTGAATCACATGAGCCATTTTTGATATCAAGACTTGTTGTTCGACTTTCATTTGTTCTCTCCAAATGCATCGTCTGGAAGTTCATGGGCAACCCCTTTATGACAGTCTATACAGGTTTTCCCAAGCTCAGTGGCTTTCTGGTGCTTTTGTTGGGCAATACGCTCCTGCTCCAGTAGATTCATAGCACCAAAGTCATGGCAGGACCTGCATTCCCTGGAATCATTTTCTCTCATGTAGTCCCACACACGATTTGCAAGTTCCTGTCGGCGCTGATCAAATTTCTCCGCTGTACTTATGGTGCCGGCAATACTGTGGTAAATATCTTTGATGGCAAAAAATTTTCGGCTAAGCAAAGGCCCCAGCTCTTTGGGAACATGACAGTCAGGGCAGGTTACTTTCACGCCGCTTGAATTTGTGGCATGTATAGACTCTTTATATTCAAGATAGACGGGGTCAGCCATTTCATGGCAGGAAATACAAAATGATTCAGAGCTGATGGTTGATGCGCCAAAAGAGAGGGATAGTGTCAAGATAATCCCTGCAACCAGTCCAAGGAAAATATACAGAAAAGCATTACCAAAACGGTTATTTGTCATTTAATTATTGGGCGTTCTTTTTTGTTGTGTTCGTTGCTAAAATTCAATTATGAAAAAGTTAGTTAGATAAGAGCTTTTTGAAGGTTGCCTACATTTATTATAGTTAACTTTGTAAACAGTTAAAGGCAATCCTGACTCAAATTATAGATTTAAAATCCACTTTTAGCATCGGCCTTTGAGCTGCTCTCTATCAGAAAGATCAGCCAGCGCTACAGTCCCTGCTCCATATACCTCTTTTTGAAAAGATTTACTAAAGTATCAATCGCAAGCGGTTTGGCTATGCAGTCGTCCATACCGGCCGCATAGCAACGATCAACATATTCCTGCACAGCATGAGCCGTCAGTGCATAAAAGTTTACCTGGTCTATTTCCCGGCATTTTTCCAGCAGACGAATTTTCTCTATTGCTTCAAATCCATCCATTTCGGGAATTTCACAATCCATAAGGATACAACTAGACCCTCCTTCAGGGTTGTTCAGTGATGCTGTATAGTGCTCAAGCGCTTTTCTACCATCTGGTGCGATCACAAAATCCAGCCCCAGGTGTTTAAGCATAGCAGCCAGAACCTGTTGATTAACAATATTATCCTCCGCCACCAGAATGCTTATACCGTGACCACAGCAGACTAGGGTCAAAGCCCTTATAGTTTTGAAAGGGGCATAAAGGGCTTTGACCCGAATGGCTTTAGGTTTAGAGTAACCAACAATAAGGGCGTTTGTTAGACTTATACTCTAATCCACTGATTACTCCTCCTAAGCTATAATTACACCAATATCTATTTAAAAGGACTTAGTGTGCTCAATCTCCGTTTGCTTGAAGAAAAACAGGTATTAGCTTTACCTGATCAATACAAAGACCTAAAAGGTAAAAAACTACTGGTCACCGGAGCGGCAGGCTTTATTGGTGGCGCATTGTTTAAACGGTTGACGGAATACCAGCTGGATGTTGTCGGCACGGTACTTTACGAAAAAGAAGCGGAAAGTCTTAGAGATGAAGGCTACAAAACTGAAGTTCTAGACCTTTCGAGTGATGAAAACTGGGCAGATCTTCTTAAAGAAATAGACATCGTCTTTAACATAGCAGCGCTTTTTCAAGAAGTTGAGCACTCCGAAGACATGTACCACAAAGTTAATGTTGACGGTACTTTAAAGCTGATAAAAACTGCTGCAGTAGTGGGTGTTGAACGTTTTGTCCATTGCAGTACCGTGGGCGTACACGGCAACGTGAAACAGATTCCCTGCACTGAAGAAACACCGTTCAACCCGATGGACGAGTACCACCGCACTAAACTTGATGGTGAGCTGGCAGTGCTCGATTATGCAAAATCATTAGGCGATGCAGGTATGGTTGTCACGGTAAATCGACCTGCGATGGTATACGGCCCCGGCGATGTCCGCATGATGAAATTATTTAAAACCATCAGCTCCGGTAAATTTATGATGATCGGCTCTGGCGAAGTATTAGCACATCTTGGATATATCGACGACCAGATCGATTCATTATTACTCAGCGGTATCAGACCGCGTTGCGCGGTTCACTTGGAAGCTTTCAACATCGCCTCCGGTCAACCTATTACCCTAAACGAACTTTCACAATTTATTTCAGAAGCCGCAGGAGTCAAATTATCAAAAATAAAAATCCCCGTCGCACCTGTTTGGTTTGCTGCAATCATCTGTGAAAGTTTATGCAGACCGCTCAATATTAAACCCCCTCTGTTTCGCCGTCGAGTAGGTTTTTTTACACATAACAGAGCTTTTGATCTCAGTAAAGCAAATAAATATCTTGCTTATCACCCACAGGTAAGCGCTGCAGATGGCGTCAAAACCACTCTGGACTGGTATAAAGGAAAAGGCTTGTTATAAACACTCTTAAATAAATTAGCGTCATAGAAAAAGATTTTGACGCACTTGCCACTGAGTACGAAAGCAAGCGGATAATCAAAGCTGCAGTGTATAGTTTGAAGCTCAGTTGCCGTGGTAATACCTCGGCCAGTAAAGCGGCTTGGGCAATCAATAAACGAATTAAATTATATATCATCTATTGATCATGAGAAAAATGGAGAATATTACCTGTTTCAGGATCATTTCATATTGGACAAGGCGTATGCTCGACATATTCATCAATATTAGGTTTTATTTGATCCCGGGGATTGCTACATCACCTGGAGCTCCAGTGCTAGCAATATTAAAATCCGCCGCCACCAAATCTATAGGCCACAGAAACGTTAACGGTATTAGTAGTCGTTTCCAGATCAAGACTTCTTAAGGCTCGATAATCACTACGCAGAGCCCATCGTTCATTCAATCGATATTGCAAACCAAGGCCGCCGCGCAGAAAGTTATCAGAATCATCCGGTAGTGCTTTGCCGTTATCATGACGATATTGACCCCGTACATCCATCTGGCCAAAGCCAAAAATCAGGTAGGGTCGCAGCGCATTGCCACGACTAAACAGGTATAGCGCATCGACTGCATAATATCGTACCCAAATATCATCCTCGGATGTATTGGCATCTTTTGTGTGCAAGCGTGAGTAGTCTAGCTGAAACATCCAGTTAGGTGTCATATGCAAGCCGATGCTGGCACCCCAGTGGATATCACCCTCAAGGCTGCGTTCACTGTCAAAATCGGTGTAGCCGACTTTGGCGGCAAGCTCGATGATGTTCCGGCTAGCGGGCTCCTGCGGGTCGGCCAGCAACGGGGCAGAAAAGGAGAGCAATAAGGGTGCTGCAATGCTAAAAATGCTTATCGATATTTTCATAGTTAAAACACCAGTACGATATCAAGGCCTAAATATCCGTTGAGATTTTCACGGCTGCCCTTGAAGTGTGTTGGTTGTGGGGACAGCATCGCCGTACCTGATTTGATCCACTCTTTGCCCACCCAGCCATTAATTCCTTTGGCAATAGTGTCTACCGGATCAAGAAAAAACAATGCAGTGCTACCCCAGCCACTTGAACCCCAGACCAAACCACCATTAGCGTCAATCTCTTTCTCTTTGTTATGGGCCCATTCTCCGTACAGCCAGCCGCCAACCGGCGTTACTACCAAGTCCTGAATGGATGGTATTTCTGCAAATGCTTCCAGCCCGTACTCCCAATAGAAGGTCGACATTAATGCCGTATACATAAAGGAGTCCCATTCGCTATAGCCTGACTTTCTTGCCACCTGATAATAGACACCGCCAAAGTAGGGGTGACCAATATAGTTAATCAAAAAAGCATCTTCATCCCATACCGGTCCGGCCTTTACATTATCAGCCCACTTGTGGATCATTTTTTGGTCGGTATCTTTGTCCCAGTTGGAAATATCTTCGGGTAATAGGTAGATAAACCCCGCTACACCAAGGCCCAATCCAAACATCAATTTTGTTTGCGACCACAGCCGTTCACCATCTTCACCATTTTGTGGGTTGAATAAGGTGACTTTATACTTGGACCACTCGCTTAATTCGCTGCTGTTTTTTGAGGTGGTAAGTTCTTCCTCTTTTGGCATGCTATTTTTTTCTTCGGATGCCTGAGCTAATAGTAGGGTGCCTGAGTACATTGCTTCGGAGGTGATTGTGCTGGAGGTTAATGTGTTAGCAGTAAGCGGGAGGTAGTGTAAGTCTTTAAATTGCTCCAGGCTCTGGGCCTGAATAGTTGGGAGTAACAGCGCAAGGCCCAAGCCAAAGCGCCAAATTAATAAATATTTCAACATGGTTTAAAGATCACAAGCAATGGCAAGGGTAGGAAAAGTTAACAATATAGTGCTCTTATTGTATCTTCGTAAACGAGAAAGAATGCCACACTTTTAAAGGCCCCCCTTTTTTTGTTCACGATGATTTTACGGCGCCTTACAGGCAAAAGATACCGAGAGTAAGAAAAGTTAGCAAATCTGACGATAGTTTTAATCGACCGGTAGCTACGAATAGCAAGCTATAGTATAAATGACATTAGTTAGTGCCCATCCAGAAACTGCTGATTTTCGAAAATCAAGTCCGGTCATGGCCAACGTAAATCTAGCTCCTAGGCCTTTTCAAGGCCTTTAAGTCACAAGATTTGCGTTGGCCAGGATCTCTTTGTCTAATTTCTGGGTGAGC
>JAUXDF010000303.1 GCA_030618505.1 Spongiibacteraceae bacterium
GGGTTTTCATAGTTCATTTTTTGAGCGAATCCGACGAGGTCTTTTACCATTTTTCGTGTCTCGGCGATTTCTTCATGAGTTCTGCCGCAACCCTTACAGTTATCACCATCGTCTGTGCAGTTGCCGTTACAGGGGGAAAATTTCATACATACTTCCTTCATTATTCAGTCGTTAATTGTTCAACAAGGGCAAAATGGATGCGCACTTTACCGCAATTGATGAAAACCGGTCAAATTCCATTGTTTTTGGGTGCTTAAAGAGCGCCTGTAGAATGACGGCTTTGCTACAATAAAGAGACTGAGTGCAGAATTATCGGCAATAAGCTCACCCGAGGGTTTAGACTTATGCACCGAACCATGTTTGATACGCCTATCGTCAACACCGCGTTGCGATGGTGCTCTATTGTTACATTAAAGCTGCTGGGTTGGCGGGTGGAAGGGCAGTGGCCCGCCGATTTGAAAAAGTGCGTTATTATTGCCGCGCCTCACACCAGTAATTGGGATTTGCTTTTTGCCTTGATGATGGCCTTTAGCTTTAGAGCCAATATTTACTGGATGGGAAAGGAGCAAATATTTCGCCAGCCCTTTCGCGCTCTGGCAATGTGGCTGGGTGGTATTGCGATTGATCGCTCAAAATCAAACAATACGGTGGCTGCCAGTATTTTGTCATTTGAAGAGCAGGATCGTTTATTTCTTATGGTGCCCCCCGAAGGAACCCGGGCAAAGGTCAGCTATTGGAAAACTGGTTTTTACCATATCGCCCATGGTGCCAAGGTGCCGATTCTACTGAGCTATCTGGATTTTCAGCATAAGGTCGGGGGCTTGGGGCCTTGCTTCAATACCAGTGGTGATATTGATAAAGATATGCAGGAAATTCAGGCCTTCTATAGTAAGTTTAGCGGTAAACGTGCAGAATTGTTTCATCGTGATAAGTGAATGGCGAATGAATTACGCGTTTCTCAGGGTAAGTAAAAAGGAAAAATAATGTCTGCTGATGAGTGGTCGATTCAACAGCACTGCCTGAGTTGTTCCAGGCAGCTTGCTTCGTCCAATTATAATGATCGCCCACCCGCTACGGAAATCAAGCTGCTGGTTATTCACAATATCAGTTTGCCCGCCGGTTGTTTTGGTGGAGCGTATATTGAGCAGCTGTTTACCAACTGCCTGCCTTTAAGTGCTGATGACAGTTTTGCTGATCTGGAAGGGATGGAGGTATCATCCCATTTACTGATTAATCGCCAGGGTGATGTCACTCAATTTGTTCCCTTTGATAAGCGTGCCTGGCATGCCGGTGTTTCCTGCTTTAACAATTGTGAGAACTGCAATGATTACAGTATTGGTTTAGAGTTGGAGGGTACTGATGATGTGCCCTATACCGAGCCGCAATATCAAAGTCTGGTTGCGGTAACACGTTCTTTGATGGCAGCTTATCCTGGTATCTCGTTTGATCGTATTGTTGGTCATAGTGATATAGCCCCGGGGAGAAAAACGGATCCGGGTGAAGCCTTTGATTGGCGGTACTTTCGTGAATTGCTGTATAGGTAGTGCCTAACCAGAAATCGGAAGCTTTCGAAAATTAAGTCCGCTCCTGGCCAACGCAAATCTAGCTCCTAGGCCTTTTCAAGGCCTTTAAGTCGCAAGATTTGCGTTGGCCAGGATCTCTTTATCTGATTTCTGGATGGGCACTAGGTAGGGTGCGGCCCCCGCACCAATATTACGCCTAATGGTGCGGGGGCCGCACCCTACGTGGTGTTAACGAGGAAATTATGGGATTTATTGCCGTTATTATTGCTTTGACCCTGCTGCAGTACTGGGGTTCTGCAAAGCCTTTTCAAATGGATGGCTGGTTTTATCGCTGGTGCGGGTATTTGCACGGTGTGGCATTGCTAAATACTCAAGCAGCTTTGTCTTTGTTTGCTGCTGTGGTGTTGCCCTCCCTTGTCGTTCTGTTGATTATTAACGCAGTGGATCATCTGTTGTTTGGCCTGCCATCGTTGTTATTTCTGGTGGTTTTTTTAATGTTCAGTATGGGACGTGGAGAGTTTACGTCCCTGGTGGATGGTTATCTGCGTGCCTGGCGTGAAGGTGATATGGAAGCGGCCTATCAACGCATGCAGATGCATAAACGTAATACTTCAATTCCGATGGAAAATATTGGGGAGTTACATGCGGCTGCGCGCTCGGTTATTTTTTATCGTGGTTTTGAGCGGCTGTTTGCGGTGTTGTTCTGGTTTTTATTAGGCGGGCCAGCAATGGCCGTTCTGTACCGCCTGCTTTTCCTTTATCGCTATGAAGTGCAGGGCTTGAGCGAGACACAAAGTTTTATGGCTGATCGCCTGCTGCATTGGCTGGAGTGGTTGCCGGTTCGACTGTTAGGTTTAACCTATGGCGTAATGGGCAATTTTGTGAAAACCATGCAGGCTTGGCAGTCTACCTTGTTTAATCCTGGTATGGGTAGTGCCCAGGTTTTGAATGATAATGGTCTGGCTTCGCTGGATATGGATATGGATTGCCAGGCTTTTCGACGACTCGATGATCAGGTGAAAAGAGAGCGGTTTATTGAGGTGGCCGCGCTGGAGCTGAAAACTATTCAATCGCTGATCAAACGATCATTGGCGGTGTGGGTGGTTGCTCTTGCACTGATTCAAATTCTTTTTTAAACCTGCGGGTTTCATTTAAATAAAGCGAGTCCCTGCCTTGTACAAAATTGGTGTTGATCTGGGTGGCACAAAAATCGAAGCAGTGCTGCTTAACAATAAGGGTGAGGAGTTGCAGCGAAAAAGGGTAGCCACCCCTCAGGGGAATTACTCAGAAACGCTAGAAAGTATCCGAAAAATTGTTGCTGCCCTGGAAGCAAGTCAGACCTTGCCTGCAGCGCTTGGTCCTGAAAATTGTAGTGTTGGGATTGGTGCTCCGGGGGCTATTTCTTCCCATAGCGGCAAAATGAAAAATTGTAATTCCACCTGTTTGAATCAACGGGATTTTCTCTTCGACATTCAAAAGCTCCTCCAGCGTGAGGTTCGTATCGCCAACGATGCCGACTGTTTTGCGCTTTCGGAGGCTATCGATGGCGCGGCTGCAGGAAAACGTGCCGTGTTTGGTGTGATTTTGGGTACTGGTGTGGGTGGCGGTATTGTTATTGATCAGCGTGTGTTGGCTGGGCCCAATGCGATTGCCGGGGAATGGGGGCATAACCCTTTGCCGGTTGCTGCGCTAAAAGCCGCCTCGCAGCAAAGCCGGGGTTTTTCTCGATCATGCTATTGTGGTCGTTGTGATTGTATTGAAACCTACCTGTCGGGACCCGGGTTAGCAATGAGCTATTTCGATATTAGCGCCAGGCAAGCCAGTGGTGAAGAGATTGTAGCGTTGGCGGAAAGTGGAGATAAAGAAGCTGCTGGTGTTTTGGAAATATACTGCCAGCAGCTGGCAGTTTGTCTTGCGCAAGTGATTAATATTCTTGATCCCGATGTGATTGTATTGGGCGGTGGTCTGTCAAAAATCAGCCGGCTTTATGAGCGAGTGCCGCAGTTATGGCAGCAATATATTTTTACCGACCAGGTGCTTACCCGGCTTAAACCGGCAAAATTTGGTGATGCTAGCGGTGTGCGCGGTGCGGCCCAGCTGTGGCCTTGATTTTTTTATCGAGGCCGGTTCCACAATACTTCCTGCCCGCCGTCTTTACGGGCCAATATGCGCGCACAAACAAACAGTAGGTCTGACAAGCGGTTTAAATAAATTAATCCTGCAGTATTAATATCGCTATCATTTGCGAGGGTTACCATCAGTCGTTCGGCTCGCCGGCACACCACACGTGCCATATGGCATTGAGCCGCCGCTTTGCTGCCGCCGGGAAGAATAAAGTTTTTTAAGGCTGGCAGGGTTTCATTGAGTTCATCAAGTTGTGCTTCCAGGGCGCTAATACGTTCATCGGTGATGAGTGTATAACCCGGCACGGCCAGTTCACCACCGAGATCAAACAGGTCGTGTTGCAGTTCGAGCATCAAAGGGCGCAGTGCGTCATCATCGCTCATCTCACAGATCAGCAAACCAATATGGCAGTTGACCTCATCAATGGCGCCAATGCACTGCATGCGTGGATGGTCTTTATTAATCCGAGAGCCATCACCCAGTCCCGTAGTCCCCTTGTCGCCCGTGCGGGTATAAATTTTGGAGAGACGATTTCCCATAGTAGTTCGCTGCCTTTCACTTTAAACTATTGATTTTGCCAGTTTACAGCGAAGCTTGGGTAAGGTCAGCTGTTCTTTGGTAGAACTGCTGTGGTAGATCGCTTGGCAGATTGTTTGAATGGAGCGGAAAAACCTTATGTTGCATTTTATTCTTGGTGGCACACGATCAGGCAAAAGCAGTCTGGCTGAAAATTGCGCTAAAGCCTTGGCTCACGAGCAGGGCAAACAGTTGGTTTATTTGGCGACCGGTTCTGCAGGGGATGCGGAGATGGAAGCGCG
>JAUXDF010000067.1 GCA_030618505.1 Spongiibacteraceae bacterium
CTCGCGGCCTATGCTAATCCTATTGTGAGTAAACAGAAGTTAGGGTTTATGTGAGCCAAATGCCCCGTGTAGCTATGGGGCTTGATTTTGGCATTGCTGGTGCGGGAGCCGCACCCTACGAATATTTACTCAAGGGGTCGGGTGAGATTAAAATTGCGCAAGTGCTGTCATAAAACGCTGTTTTAATGCTGGATAAGCTGCAAAATTGGCTGGCCCGCTGCAGTGCCATTCGATTTTCAAGGCTTCGCTTTCCTGTTGTTTGTTGTTCCCTTTTCCTTGTCCCAAGCCGGCGGAAAGGCGGTTCATTTGATATTCCATGCGACGCTTTTGATCTTCCGCAGGACTGTCCTGTTCGGCAAGAATTTCAGCGCGGATGCATAGTGTGCGAAGATGGTCTTCACTCTGTTCGATATCCCCCTTATTGCTCAGGGTATTTTGAAAACGCTGGTCAATGTTCTGCCACCACTCATCGTTAAGCTGCTCAGGTTTGTTCCAGTCTTGTGCTAATACGCCGCGCTGCTCATCATCGGCGGATAGGGCTTCAAGTGCTTCACACTGCTTCGCGCAGTCTTCCAGTGATGTTAGGGCTTTGATTCGACGGCGTTCGCCAATACCCTGGTATCGCTGCTGGAAGTGCTCGCAGCTGTCTTGAAATTGTTGTTTGGTATGCTGGTAATGTTGCTTGGGGATAGCGCCCAATTGTTGGTACTCTTCCTTTAAACTTTTCAAGCGTCCTTGGCTCTCGGCCAGTTCGGTATCATCGAGATCGGCGAGCTCCCTAATGCGTTGGCATAGCTCAATAGCTGTTTGTAGATTAGCTTCGCTTTCATGCTGCTCAACTTCGCGCTCCTGGTTGCGTCGCTCAAAAATTTGATCGCAGGCCTGGCGGAATGATTTCCAGATATTCTGATTGTCTTTGCGGTGGGTGATGCCGATATTTTTCCATTGTTGCTGCAATCGTTTGGCTTGTTCAATAGCGCCTTGAATATCTTCCTGCTCGAGAAGTGCTTTAGCTTCTTCGACAAGTTTTTCTTTAGCTAATGCATTGTTTTTTCGCTCATTACGCAGTTTGTCATTTAAAACATCCAGCAGGGTGTTGAATTCTTTTTGCTGAGCCTGGGATCTTGTGCGGTCAACCGGGTTAAACGTTCGCCACTCCTGTTTGGCGACGGTATAAATTTTCTCAACTGCATGCCAGTCGGCATTTAACCAATCGATTTGTTCTTCGTACTGTTTTAATTGCTCGCAAATGCGTTGGCGTTGATTAAAATTGTGTTCTCGCAGATCAGACTGCTGCTGGAAGTGTTGTTTGCAGGGCAGGTAGGCATTATCGGCGGCCTGCTTAAAGCGCTGCCAGAGTTGTTGTGTGTTGTGAGAGCTGCCGAGTGTTTTCCATTGCTGTTGCAGCTCCTTAATCGCCTGTGCCTTTTGCTGTGGCGGAATAGCGGTATCAACCAGCTTTTCCATTTCTTCACAAAGTGTTAGGCGCTTCGGGTCGGTGGCGTATTGACGCCAGTCATCAAATTCTGATAGCTGTTGGTACAAGCGGTGCAGTTGTTGCTCAAACCCCTTGCTGTCGTTGCTGGCAAGTTTATCGATATTGTTGCGAATTTTTGCCTGGATTTGATGGGCGCTATCAATGGCGCCACTTTCCAGTTTTTGCTCCAGCTCCTTAAGTTGCTGTTGCAGAGTGGTTTTTATTTGTTGTTGCTGAGCTTCGAGTTTATTCAGCTCCATGCGCAACTGTTGGTTTAAGTCTGCCAAGGCGGTGAGCTGTTGTGCTTCGGGGATCTGTTCTGGCCAGTTAATTTTCCCCGCCATTTTCTCTATCTTTGTTAGCCAGCGGCGAAGCTGCTGAAAGCTGAAATGGCCCTTTAGTGCGGCAATTTCTTCCTGTAGCTTGTCAATGCTCCCCTGGTTTCGGGTGAGCTGCTCGCATGCCCCAAGGTAGTCGTTCAGTAGCCGTGTAGCCTTGTCAAAGCGCATTTGCTCTTTGGGGTGGGCACGCTGCTCACTAACCATTGTTTGCCAGGTATTTTTTAAGGAGGTGATGGTTGCGAGTTTTTCCTGGGTGCTTTGTGTATCTATCGAGTCTGTGGTGGATAAGTTAGCAAGCAATTGTTCGAACTCGCTACAAATATTTTCCTGCTGAGCGATTTGTTGGTGGCGTTGATCTTCATCGACAAGCTGTTGGCGCTCTTCATCCTGAAACTGTTCCACAACTTGCAGGCTGCTACTTGACGCTTGTTCAAAGCGTGCTTGGGTGGCGGTCTCTATTGAGGTGTCAATATTGGACCACTGCTGCTGAAGGTAATGATACTTCTCGCTGAATTGAGGCGAGTGACCGCTTTTGGCGAGAGCTTCCATCTGTTGGCAAAGTGCTACTTGCTGCTCTTTTGCTTCGCTTAAGGAGCGACCTTGGTCTTTTAGCGCTTTTAATTTCGCACGAGCCATTTGCAGTGCGCGTTTGTCTTTAGTCTTTAGTGCACTTATCGCCGCTTTTAATGTTTCTGGCTCAATGATGCCGGCAACAGCAAGCTGGCGAACCTGGGAGTTGCTTTTGTTGGTGATCAGTTGCAGCAGATAATCCTGTTGGGTCAGTTGTATGATTGCCTGTTCCTGAATCAGCTTGATGGGACTGCGTGTGGCAATTTCAAACAAGAGTCCTTGAGAGCAGCCATCAAGTGCCTGTAGTTGTTGTTTATCATCCAGTCCTTTAGCAACTCCGCTAATAAGATCGGCGTAGCGTTGAGCGGCAGCTTGTTGGGCGCTGCTACTATTATCGGTGGCGATGGTTTTCAGTAGCGCTAAATCGGATATTTTCGCCATCGCCAGCTGTCGCACTTCGCTGTCTTTGTCACTCTTGGCCAGCTCAAGCAGGATTTGGTGCTGCTCCGGGTTATTGCTATCGAGCTTTTGCAGGGCTTCTTTTCTTACCGCAGGGTTCTTGTGTTGCCACTTGGGACGAAATAGGTTTTTCAGCATGATTCGTTTTGTCGCAGAATTAATTATTTGGCGCTTATTGTAACGGTAGCGGCTATTAGATGACATAGCTGTGTCAGCCGGGGGGGATGGGGGATATAATGCCGGCTTTTGCGTTCTTGGAGATTGACCTTTGCCATGCTTGGCGATGAATTAAAACAAACTATTCAGCGTGCCTATAGCCAGGTGCTGGAAAACAAGCAGCATAAACCCCGTTGGGGTCAGCGTTTAATGATAGCTGAAATCGCTAAGCTGCTGTCTTCAGTACAATTTGCCGATGAGGGTGATTCTGCGGCTGAGGCACCATTTTGTGTTATTGAGGCTGGCACGGGCACGGGCAAGACCCTGGCTTATACGCTGGCGGTGATGCCGATTGCCCAGGCTTTGGGTAAAAAAGTGGTGATATCTACGGCCACGGTCGCTTTGCAGGAGCAGATTGTCTATCGCGATCTGCCTGATATTCAGCAGCACAGTGGTTTGCATTTCAGTTTTTCTCTGGCCAAGGGGCGTAGCCGTTATGTGTGTTTGTCCAAGTTGGACAATGTGCTGATTGATGCTAATCAAAATAAAGCTACTTTGCCTTTATATCCCGACGAAATCCGGCCGCAGGTGGATGCCCAGTCAATCGAAATCTATCACTCCATGCTAGAGGCGCTCGCGTCTAACAGTTGGGAGGGTGATCGTGACAGCTGGTCACAGCAGGTGGATGATGCGCAATGGTACGGTGTAACCAGTGATCGAAACCAATGTACCGGCCGGCGTTGTGAGAATGTTACCCAGTGCAGTTTTTTTAAGGCGCGAGAAAATTTACACAATGCCGATTGTATTGTTACCAATCACGATCTGGTATTGGCGGATTTGGCTTTGGGTGGAGGGGCAATTTTGCCCGATCCGGCTGAAACTATTTATATCTTTGATGAAGGCCATCATCTTCCGGGTCGTGCGCTCAGTCATTTTACCCATACCTGCCGCTTGCGCGGATCAGCTAAATGGTTAGAGCAGCTGCAAAAAATGTCCAGCGGTATGAGCAAGCAGCTGGCGGTGTTAAAGGGGCTGCAAAAACCCCTGGAGCAGGTGCCGTCACTGGCTGAGGAGCTCAGGCAATATACTTCCCTGGCCCAGCCGGTGGTGGAGTCTGTTCTCGAGCAGGCGAAGAAATCCTCGGCTGATGAACGCTCGCAGGGGCACCGTTTTCCCCATGGTGTGGTGCCGGAGCAGTTAAAGGAGCTGGCGGTTGAACTGGCCGCACGATATGGCCGTTTGGTCGACTTGTTGAGTCGTCTGCATAAGGACTTGGGCGAGGAGCTGGAGGATGAGTTTTGTGAAGTCCCCAAGACTGAACTGGAGGGCTGGTATGCCGCTCTAGGCCAGTTGCTAATGCGTGCCGAGGCGATGTACGGTTTGTGGCTAAAATATACGATCACGAGCAAGAGCGGACTTCCCGAAGCGCGCTGGATAGCGGTGATTGATAGCGGTGGTTTTATTGATTATGAGCTGTGTTGCAGCCCGATATTGGCTGCCGAGCAATTAAGGAAAAGTCTCTGGAATCGATGTTATGCGGCGGTGGTGACCTCGGCAACCTTGACCGCTTTGGGCAGTTTTTCACGTTACGGTATGCAAAGTGGGCTGCCTGAACGGAGTGTTTACAAACAGGTGCCTAGCCCCTTTGATTACCAAAATGCGGCAAGCTTGCATGTGCCGTCGATGCCCTGTGAGCCTAATCAGCCTGATCTTCATACCGAAACCATTATTGAAATGCTACCTTCTCTTGTCAGTGAGGATGAAGGCACCTTGATGTTGTATTCCTCGCGTCGGCAGATGCAGGATGTTTACGCCGGACTTGATGATGGCTTAAAGGCAAAAGTGCTGATGCAGGGGGATCGCAGTAAAATGGAGTTATTGCGCCGACACTGTGAGCTGATTGATCAGGGTAAAGGCAGTATTATTTTTGGCTTGGCCAGCTTTGCCGAAGGAGTGGATCTGCCGGGTAAGTATTGCACCCATGTGATTATTGCTAAAATCCCTTTTGCGGTACCTGATGATCCGGTGGAAGCGGCGCTAGCCGAGTGGATTTCTGCCGGGGGTGGTAATCCGTTTATGGAGATTGCTGTGCCAGATGCGGCTTTGAGGCTGGTGCAGGCCAGTGGTCGACTGCTTCGCTCTGAGACAGATTATGGCAAAATCACTCTGCTGGACAGGCGTATAGTGAGCAAGCGTTATGGCAAGGCAATTCTGGATTCTTTGCCCCCCTTTCGACGAGAGATTGCCTGAGATGAGTGACTCTATGATAGATATTAATACCAAACTGGCTGCATTGCTGATCGATCTGGAGGCTGAGCTACGTAATATGCAGTTGTGGGACAATGAGCCACCTGCGGCGCAGGCGCTGGCCAGTGTAGAGCCCTTCTGTGTGGATACCCTGGATTTTTATCAGTGGTTGCAGTTTGTTTTTTTGGAAAGAATGCGGGCCTTGCTGGAGGCCCAGGCGCAATTACCGGATAGTTGTCAGATTGCGCCGATGGCGGAACAATGTTTTTCCGAGGGTTGTGGTTCGCTTAAAGGCCTGG
The DNA here is from genome assembly GCA_030618505.1 of Spongiibacteraceae bacterium. GTDB lineage: Bacteria > Pseudomonadota > Gammaproteobacteria > Pseudomonadales > PIVM01 > JAUXDF01. The sequence goes on from JAUXDF010000067.1 coordinate 5,550, forward strand.
CTGTTATTAATGTGCTGAAACAGATAGACCAGTTAATAACGGATCAGCAGTAAGTTTTAACCGCCTCTTTGGCGCGTTGAATCTCTTTTTCTTTCTGTTCTTCGGAGAGTAAGATCTCATTGCCGTATTCATCTTTTTGACGGATACGGGAGTGTTCCTGCATCATTTTCAGATTGGCTTTGGCCTGCTCACAAATAGTCTTGTCTTTTTTGGTTGAGGTTTCAGATGAGCTGCTATTTGTGGCTGTGCTTTGTTGTTTGCTACTGCTACTGCTACTGGACTGAGGGCTTATGCCCTTACCGCCGATGGTTTTAACCACCTCGTATTCACGTCCCTCGGGGATATCCATGGTGTAATGGGTGACTTTATTGTCATCCACCCAGCGGTAGTAGGTTGCCGCCTGGCTAATCATGGACGTAAATAAAAGGCTGGCCAATGAAAGGCTTAGCAGGGTCTTGTTGCGCATGATTAATTGCCTGTTAAATGCTGAAGATGATTTATTGTTAATTAAGTTATTTGATTAATAATAGTTTATAGATTAAAAAACGCACGTATATGCATTGTGAATCTATTGAAAACTTTATACCTTGCCCACACTAGTATAGGTAAGGGACAGAGTTTTTTGTTGACTTTGAGCACAATAAACGAAAAAATTAAGGTTTTACAGCTGAGAGTATTGTGCCTGGCACCCCTGGGCACCCTATAGCTAGGGCGGTATTTAACAATTTCTGCGCTATTATCTCGGTATTGAAGCTCCTGTCAGGATGGCCATACCCCGGCTGCAGCCTGGCTTCTCTAGCCGCGTTACCTCGCGGAATTTACAAGTAAACTTAGTATGTTTGGCTGTGCATGCCTGATTTTGCGCACTTTGCTGTGTCTATGTGACTTTATTAACTTGTCTCAGCTCTGTGTGGTGTCAACGACATGTAGCTTCAAGAACATGAATAATTAATTTTTTGATTGTCAGAGGGTAAAAAGGTGGAGTTGTTATCAGGCGGCGATATGGTCGTTCGCGCCCTGGAAGAAGAGGGTGTTGAGTTTATTTTCGGGTATCCCGGTGGTGCTGTTTTGCACATCTATGATGCTATTTTTAATAATTGTAAAATTCCCCATGTATTGGTGCGCCACGAGCAGGCGGCCACCCATGCGGCGGATGCTTATGCGCGTGCTACCGGTAAACCGGGTTTAGTGCTGGTCACTTCCGGCCCGGGTGCGACTAATGCCATTACCGGTATTGCCACCGCTTATATGGATTCAATTCCGATGGTGGTTTTATCGGGCCAGGTGCAAAGTCATCTGATTGGTGAAGATGCTTTTCAGGAGACGGATATGATCGGTGTATCCCGCCCGATTGTTAAGCATAGTTTTTTGGTAAAACACGCCAAGGATATCCCCGAGACGATTAAAAAGGCATTTTACATTGCCACCACTGGTCGACCTGGCCCGGTGGTGGTGGATTTACCCAAGGATATTACCCATCCAGATGAAAAGTTTGAGTATGAATATCCTAAAACAATAAAGATGCGTTCCTATAACCCTGCCGTGCGTGGTCATTCTGGCCAAATCAAAAAGGCGGTGAGTATGTTATTGGCCGCCAAACGCCCGGTGTTATATGCCGGTGGTGGTGTTATTTTGGGGGATAGCTCTGAGTTGCTGACCGAGTTCGCTCACGCCTTAAATATACCGGTTACCAATACCTTGATGGGCCTCGGTGGTTTTCCCGGCGAAGACCGGCAGTTTATTGGGATGTTGGGAATGCATGGCACTTATGAGGCCAATACCGCCATGCATCACAGTGATTTAATTTTTGCGGTGGGTGCGCGCTTTGATGATCGCACCACCAACATGACCTCAAAATATTGCCCGACAGCAAAAATTATTCATATTGATATTGATCCAACCTCCATATCAAAAACTATTACCGCCGATGTGCCCATTGTTGGGCCGATTGAGACGGTTTTAAAAGATATGCTGGAACTGGTGAAAACAGCGCTGAAGAAAACACCCGAGACCTTTGATCAAGAGGCGAATGACAGCTGGTGGCAGCAGATTAACGAATGGCGTGATGCTCAAGGGCTATGGACGGCGCCGCGTTATGATACTGATAGCGGCATGATTAAGCCCCAGCAGGTTATCGAAGCTTTGTATAAAACCACCAAGGGGGATGCTTATGTGACCTCCGATGTGGGTCAGCACCAGATGTTTGCCGCACAATATTATCGTTTTAATAAACCGCGTCGCTGGATTAATTCTGGTGGTTTGGGAACGATGGGCTTTGGCCTGCCTGCCGCGATGGGTGTTAAGTTGGCTTTCCCCGATGCCGATGTTGCTTGCGTGACGGGTGAAGGCAGTATTCAAATGAATATTCAGGAACTCTCTACCTGTACACACTACCGGCTGCCTATCAAAATTATTAATATTAATAATGAGTCCCTGGGAATGGTGAAGCAGTGGCAGGATATGCAGTATGGTGGTCGTCACTCGCAAAGTGTTGCTTATAAAGATTCGCTGCCCGATTTTGTTAAATTGGCGGAGGCCTACGGGCATGTTGGTATTCGGGTGACAAAGTTCGAAGACCTGGAAGATAAGATGAATGAAGCGTTCAGCTTAAAGGATCGACTGGTGTTTTTGGATGTGGTGGTTGATCCAAACGAGCATGTTTATCCCATGCAGATAGCCTCAAGCGGCTCGATGCGTGATATGTGGCTAAATAAAACGGAGCGAACCTGATGCGTCATATTATTTCGGTATTATTAGAAAATGAGCCGGGCGCGCTTTCACGTGTAGTTGGGCTTTTTTCCCAGCGTGGTTACAACATCGAAAGCCTTACCGTTGCTCCGACCGAAGATCCCACTTTGTCGCGATTAACGCTGACAACGAAGGGCGATGAGAGAACCATTGAGCAGATTACCAAGCATCTGAACAAGCTGGTGGATGTCGTTAAGTTAGTGGATTTGACCGAAGGCGGACACATTGAGCGCGAACTGATGTTGATCAAAGTGAAAGCTACCGGTGCCCAGCGCGCTGAAATCAAACGCTGCACGGATATCTTTCGTGGTCAGGTGGTTGATGTTGGCCCGAGTGTTTATACCATTCAAATTACCGGTACCAGCGATAAGCTGGATGCTTTTGTGCAGTCAATGGGGGATGCTAATATTCTCGAGGTGGTGCGCACGGGTGTGTCGGGACTTGCACGGGGTGAGAAAGTGTTAAGTTTGTAAATGTGATTAACGAGCAATAAAAAGGGGAGCCGCGGCTCCCCTTTTTGGTGTCTAAACGCCAAGTTTAAACAATCTTCTTCATGGCGGTCATGTAACCACGCAGTTCTTCGCCAATGTATTCAACCGGATGGTTACGAATAGCATCGTTAACGGCGATCAGTTTCTGGTTATCAACACCATTGTTGCTGAGTTCCAGGCCTTTACCAATAACATCGGTGTCAACTTTGCTCATAAACTCTTCCAGTAAAGGAACCGCTGCATGGGCAAAGAGGTAGCAGCCGTATTCGGCGGTATCAGAGATAACCACATTCATCTCGTAGAGTTTCTTGCGAGCAATGGTGTTGGCGATCAATGGGGTTTCGTGCAGCGATTCATAATAAGCTGACTCGTCAATAATACCGGCGTCGGTCATGGTTTCAAAAGCCAGTTCAACGCCGGCTTTAACCATGGCGACCATTACGATACCGTTGTCATAGTATTCCTGCTCGCTGATTTCCATCTCACCGGCAACTGATTTTTCAAAGGCAGTTTCAGCAGTGTCTGCGCGCCAGCCTAGCAGGTTGACATCATCATTGGCCCAATCTGTCATCATGGTGCTGGAGAAAAATCCGGACATGATATCGTCCTGATGTTTTTCAAACAGCGGACGCATAATATCCTTGAGTTCCTCAGCCAGTTCAAAAGCGCGAATTTTCGCGGGATTGCTCAGGCGATCCATCATATTGGTGATGCCGCCGTGCTTTAATCCCTCGGTGATAGTCTCCCAGCCGTATTGAATTAGCTTGGAGGCGTAACCTTCGTTTATGCCTTCAGCGATCATTTTGTTAAAGCACAGGATGGAGCCAGCCTGCAGCATGCCGCAGAGAATGGTTTGCTCACCCATCAGATCGGACTTAACTTCGGCAATAAAGGAAGACTCCAGCACGCCCGCACGGTGACCACCGGTGGCTGCAGCATAAGCCTTGGCAATTTCCCAGCCGTCGCCATTGGGATCGTTCTCACGATGAACCGCTGTCAGGGTGGGAACACCAAAACCACGCACATATTCAGCGCGTACTTCTGAGCCTGGGCACTTAGGCGCAACCATCACAACGGTCAGATCTTTGCGAATCTGCATGCCTTCTTCGACAATATTAAAGCCGTGGGAATAGGCCAGCGTGGCGCCCTGCTTCATTAAGGGCATGATCTGCTCAACAACGGCGCTGTGCTGCTTGTCTGGTGTCAGGTTGCAGACTAGATCGGCGCTGGGGATAAGTTCTTCATAAGTGCCAACGGTAAAACCGTTTTCAGTAGCGTTTTTCCAGGATTGGCGTTTATCATCAATAGCCGCCTGGCGCAGGGTGTAGGAAACATTCAGGCCGCTGTCGCGCATGTTTAAGCCCTGATTCAGGCCTTGGGCGCCACAGCCGACAATAACCACTTTTTTACCTTTCAGGTAATCGCAGCCTGTGGTGAATTCTTCTCCGTGCATAAAACGACATTTGCCGAGCTCTTCGATTTGCAGGCGAAGTGGAAGGGTGTTGAAATAGTTTTCTGCCATGGTGTTGGCCTCTGTAGTTAGGGTTGGATAATTACCTTGTATTGCTGCCTGTCATTGGGTGCTAAAATGAGCAGGAAAAAATAGTGGCGTGACTTTACCTTAAAACCACGATTGCTTAAAATGATATAAATGAGATAAAACGATGCGTTTTATGCAATATTGGATATATCGTGATGGATGCAAAATTATTAAGGCTATTTGTCACCCTGGCGGACACGCTGCATTTTGCAAAAGCAGCCGAGGTTTGCCATATGACACCTTCCGCTGTTTCACGTGCAATACAGCGGCTTGAGCAAGAGCTGGGGCAGTGTCTTTTTACTCGGGATAACCGTTCCGTGCAGCTTACCCATGCCGGGGAGGTCTTTAAGCGTTATGCCCTGGAGTCCTTGGCGCAGTGGGATGCGCTACAGCAGAATCTGCGCCTGGATGCAAAAAACCTCACTGGCGAGTTGCGGCTGTATTGTTCGGTAACTGCAAGTTATAGCATCCTGTCGGCAATATTGCCGGCATTTCGTCAACAGTATCCGGGTATCGAGATAAAACTACATACCGGTGATCAGGCGCAAGCGATATCGCGCATATTGGCGGGGGAGGAGGATATTGCCATTGCCGCTCATCCGGGCGGACTGTCAAAAAAGCTTAATTTTCAGACCGTGGCCCATTCTCCTCTACACTTTATTGCACCTTCGATGCCGTGTCAGGTATCGCGGCAAATAGAGCAGCAAAGCAA
>JAUXDF010000260.1 GCA_030618505.1 Spongiibacteraceae bacterium
AAACCTCGTCATTCCGGCAGTCTTTTGGCCGGAATCCAGCTTTAACAGTCTGGATCCCCGATAAAACACTTCGGGGATGACGTGCTTTCACGCATAGGGTGCAACTCGCTGAATAGTTACGAAAAAGTCAGCTAATACGCCAAGAGCAGAAAAACACAGGGACGATATCATGTACCGACTACTACTCTCGCTAATATTAATACCGGGAATTTCTCTGGCCGCCAATGAAAACAAGAAACTCGGGCGACTGCAAACCCATGAGCCAAACTCCGTCGGCATTACCAAGGATCAAAATGACGACCCTTTTTTAGATTTTAAACTCTCCCTTAAATACCCGCTTTTTCACAGCGGAGAAGCGCAAACAGCCGCCTACGGTTTTTTACCTCGCGCCTACTTCAGCTTTACCGGGCGTTTTGGCCAATACATTGGCACACGAGAATCCTCTCCGGTCATTTCCAAGCGTTTTAATCCCACCCTCTTCGCGCGCTATTGGTTAGGTGACATCAATAAAGACGGTGAAGCCACCTATACCCTGGATATTATTTTTGGCCATGAATCTAATGGTCAAAGTATTGATGACAATGCCGGTTACCGTGCAAAACAACTATCGCTCATTCGAAACGGCGAAGATCCTTTATATGCTAATGATTACATCAGCCGAGGCTGGGATTATATCGGCGGGGTTTGGTCTCATAACTGGAACACAAAAAACGAAAACAGACACTTTACAACTTACACCAAAGTCCGCCATTTTTTTGATGATGGTTTACTACAGGCAGACAAGGAAGAGTACAACGATTGGGAAAATGACCCGGAAGGAAAACCGCGTAGTCATACCGACGGCCTTGAAGTGATGGCCCGCTTTGGCACTCACTTCAATGCCAGCATCATCACCGGCAACAAGCTGTTTATTAGCTATACCACAGGCATAGATCACACCTTTGATTTCAATACCTACCGGGCAGAAATGGCCATTGATATCGGTAATCTACCCATTATGCTATGGGCAAGTTATGGCTATAACAGTGATCTTGTTGATTACTACCGTAAACTCACGTCCTATGGTTTGGCAATTGAATTTCTAAGCATGTGATGGGTAACCGATCGGCGACCTTAGTACCTCTCCCCCACCTGAATATAAATGGCGCTATCTCCACCACTAAAACCAACATCAAGGCCAAGGTTTAGGGTTTCAGCTTCCAGCACCTGCCAACGCACCCCGCCTCCAACACTGGTGATAGCAGACTTATCAAACGCTGCGCTAACAGTCCGACCGACACTACCCACTTCGGTAAACAAAATGGTAGACCACCTCGGGTGCACTTTATGACGCCACTCGAGATGCCCGGAGATAGCACTTTTATTTCGATATTGGCCGTTAGGGAAACCGCGCATCTTCAAGGTAGGCAGCATATAAAATGGCGCATCACCATCGAGCACACTGAGATAAGCTCGCATTGCTATTGTGGCTTTTTGGGTAGCAGACCAATAGTAGTTGTAGTATGAGGTTATTTTATTATATTCAAAATCACTTCCCCATTTTTCACTGTCTTTTGATGCAAAAGCCTCAAAATACTGCCCGCTTGTTGGATAGTAGTTATCGTTCTTTGAATCATAATTCACTAGCAAACCCAAACTTGATGTCGCCAAACGGTCACTCACATCAGGAAGCACCGGCTCATCATCCACCGTAAAGGTAACTCCACTGGAATTCCACAAATGGCGCGCACCCATATACCAATTACTTGAAATTCCTATACGAGATAGAAGTTGCAACGCTATTAAATCCGATTCAATACTGTATCCAATCGGGTTATCTTCCAGATCTTCACCCTCTCCATCGCCTATACCGTAGTAGTCGAGATTAAACTGCCCGGTACCGGCCAATACTTTATAGCGAAACTGATCATTTTTAAGATAGTCATCATGAAAGACACCGGTGAACCAGCTTTTTGAATCAGTAAAAAGCGCACCGATACCGGAGGTTGCTGTAGGCGTTGTTGAATCGGTATTTTTTTGCGGATGCATATACAACAGCGCAGCAAAGAGACCACTACCCACCGTTGGATTGGCGACAGGAATGGGAACGGGCAACCAGCTACCTTTGTCTGCAGATTGATCTTTCCTGGACATACCCGTCAGCTCAGTGGCCTTACTCATATTTTCTATCAGGTTTTTGTCGATATCAGCCTGAGCAACTATTGATACAGGTAAGAGCAGTGCCAAAATAATAATCGTAGAACACAGGTGCCCCGCCTTTTTTAATGTGCAATTTAATATTGCCATATTATTGCCCTATTATTGCCATATTTCCCGAAGTCAATATAGCTCACAGCCATCTACGTACCCTATAATAGTAGCAAGCAATTGATAAAACCACATTTGAGAAAACTAGCTTGCTCTAGAGCTTGTCGGGCTACCAAACGCAGGCGCCATAAACGAAACCTACAAGAAAAAAACAGTGGAACAGAAACTACATCATCACTTGTGTGAAGGTAAGTAAGATTTGTTTGCTCTCCATCTCAACCTCCCCCAGCGATTTGTTAAAATTCATATCAACATCCATATAACGGCCGGATAATCCAATGGCAGATTTTTTGTCATACCAATATTCAAAACCGGCATGGGCATATTGCCCAAAGGAGTTGTCACTATCTGTTTCTTCAAGCCTAATCAGGGAGTCACCATCCTCCACTTCATCTTCCTTTAGATCCACCGATGCAACAATATAGGCAGCACCCGCACCAGCGTAGAACCGCAGTTTCTCTGTCACGAAAAAACCGATAAAACCACCAAAGGAAAGATCCAGCATTTTGAAGCGATTATCAATAGTAACCACGGCATTGTTATTGTTACCATAAATATTAATGCTGTCTGTTTTCCAGCCCACCATAAGAGCCGACTCTATACCCAATTCAAGCCGGCCTTCTTTAAACGGCATTTGGCCTTCAATACCAAAATAGGGCATATCGGTTGAATATTCCCCTGAAAACACCACTTCTTCTCCGGTATCCTCATCTATACCTTTTACATACAGGTCTTTATCCGTAATACCGGAATTACCCAAAACAGCTCTCACATAGCTAGGACGATCTTTGGCTATAGCGGAAGATGCAGCACAGACCACCAACAAGGATAATATCAACACTTTTGATTTTTTTGTGCGACTCATGTGATTTTCCTGTTTTCAGTATTTTAAGCAGCAGGGTAAATGCTGTATTATCGTCTCTGATAACTTTATTGTACTCGAAGGAAGCACTTTATTACCATGCAACAAAACCATAAACTGCTATTCTCCACTTCTTTATTTTTACTTTTTTGCCTCTTCGCCAACCTCAGTTCAGCAAGCCCTGCAGATGATCACCAGCAAGAAGAAAAAAACAGTCAAAAAGCTAGCGATCAAAACATCGACACCTGGTATGTCATAACCTGGGAGAATGATCTGTTCGCTTTTAGCGATGATGGCTATACCAACGGTTTATCTTTTGGCTGGGGGCATGGGCCCTTTGATTCATTTGAGGCTTTGCACCTTCCCGAATGGATTCGAACAATCAGTCAGTGGACTTATATCAATGGTTCCAATGAAAATAATTATTCCATCGGTTACGGTATTGCCCAGGGCATGTATACGCCCTCGGACATAGAGGAGGAAGATCTGATTGTTGACGACCGACCTTACGCTGGCACCCTATTATGGAGAACCCGAATTCGCTCCTATGACGACAAAGTAGCCGATAGCCTTGCCTTAACACTGGGTATGGCTGGCCCTGCGTCTTTGGCCGAACAAAGCCAAAAAATCATCCATAAATTGGTTGATGCGACAGAGCCTATGGGCTGGGATAATCAGATAGAAAATGAGCCAGTATTCCGCGTTGACGCCGAGCATGTTATTCGTTTTGCCAATTTTGATATCAGTGGCCCAGTAGAATTCGACAGTAATTTATATACTCAAGCAGGCTTTGGTAATCTTCGCAGTGACGCCGGGGCGGGAATCGTTTGTCGGATAGGTAATGTTTTGGATAGCAGCTTTGCCTACATCAACCCCGCTCCCGCCAGAGGTGTTAATACACTTGCCGGCAGCCCTTCCCAGGGTTTTAACTGGCAGGTACTGGTTTCACTTTATGGGCGCTACGTTTTTAATGATATTACAATCGATGGTAATACCTTTAAAGACAGCCACTCGGTGGAGTTAATTCATGAACAAGCATTGGTTAGCCTGGCAGTGGCCAGCAGCTGGCAAAACTGGGGGTTTATCTTCTCACTTCAAAGTGGCAGCGACACCTTTGAAGAACAGGAAAGCAGTAGCAAGTTTGGCGCTCTGAGTGTTACTTATAATTTGTAAGGGCCTGCGAGCAGCATCACTCAAATTAGCCAGACAAAAAAAAGCCCCACTTTCGCGGGGCTTTTTTAAGATTGCACTGCAAGGAAACTAGCCTTCCTCAGCACTTTCCTTCGCAACATTCTCTTTAATCAAAGTCTGCAACTCACCGGAATCGGCCATCTCACAGATAATGTCACAACCGCCAATCAACTCACCCTTTACCCACAACTGCGGGAAAGTAGGCCAGTTGGCATATCCAGGCAAACTCGCACGGATATCAGGGTTTGCCAAAATATCAATATAGGCAAAACGCTCACCACAAGCCATCAGGGCCTGGGAAGAACGGGCAGAAAACCCACACTGCGGCTGGTTAGGGGAGCCTTTCATATAGATAAGGACAGGGTTACTTTCGATTTGGGACTTGATGGTTTCAATAATATCCATAAATAAAGGCTCTCAACTTGCGACAATAATTCAATAAAAAGGAAACCCGACCATTTTACTCTGATTAAGGAAATAAAGATAGATACTGATCAAGCAGCGTCCTTATAATAACTAGTGCCCGTCCAGAAACTGCTAATTTTCGAAAATTAAGTCTGGTCATGGCCAACGCAAATCTAGCTCCTATGCCTTTTCAAGGCCTTTAAGTCGCAAGATTTGCGTTGGCCATGACCTCTTTGTTTAATTTCTGGATGGGCACTAACTAAACAACATCACCACCCCAACCACCTCCACCAGGAGTATTAATAATTAAGCGATCCCCGGCTTTAACTTCAAACTGACACTTGGCTGCCAACATACGGCCATTT
>JAUXDF010000098.1 GCA_030618505.1 Spongiibacteraceae bacterium
GGAGCCTCCGTGAAGGGGACGCTTTGCTTGTTTTTTGTAACTATTCAGCAAAGGCTCATAGTTCGTCATTCCGGCAGTCTTTTAGCCGGAATCCAGTTTGCAGGACTCTGGATCCCCGATTAAACACTTCGAGGATGACGAAAATGGCGGGTTCAAAGTGTTTATTTTATTATGCTGAATAACTACTCTAAAACAATTTATTAATCATTGGTTTTTACCATTAAAGAGAGAACAATAAGATCATGAAAAAACAATTAATGGCGGTGTTGATTGCCAGTAGTGTTGTCGCATTGACAGCTTGTAATGACGAGACCGAACAGAATGCCGAACCTACAGCACAGGTAGCTTCTTCATCGGCTAGCGGCAGTGCTGATTTGGGCACAGAAATTCAGCAGGTCAGCTATGGCATTGGCTTAAACTTTTCCCAAAACATCAAGCGCCAAGGTGTTGATCTGGACATGACAGCATTTAACGCCGGTGTTAGTGATGGTTTGGCGGGTAATGAGCCTCAACTCGCCCAAGAAGACATTATGAAGGCCATGCAAAGCTTTCAAAAATCCATGGCGGCCAAACAAAAAGAAGATCGTGACGTTCAAGGCGGCGAGAACAAAAAGCAGGGTGAAGCCTTTTTTGTCGAGAACACCAAAAAAGAAGGTGTTATCACTCTGGAAAGTGGTCTGCAATACAAGATCATTACCGAAGGCAAGGGTGAAATACCCAGCGCTGATTCCACCGTTGAAGTTAACTATCGTGGCACACTCTTAAGCGGCGAAGAATTTGACAGCTCCTACAAGCGTGGCCAGCCAGTATCATTTCCAGTAAAAGGCGTTATCAAAGGCTGGACTGAAGCACTGCAACTGATGCCCGTTGGCTCCAAGTGGGAGTTATATATTCCTGCTGATTTAGCCTATGGCCCCGGCGGCACCGGTCCTATCGGCCCCAACTCTGCACTGATTTTTGAGGTTGAGTTGCTGAGCATTAAAGCTGCTGAGGAAAAGAAAGAAGAAGAGAAAAAGGATAGCTAATTAGTTTTGCTTTCTCAATCCCCTCTCCCCCTGGGAGAGGGCTAGGGTGAGGGTAAGGGAAGATTGAATTTTTTACCTCACCCTTAAACCCCACTCACTTAATGCTACACAGCAAAACATCACCACCCAAACCCAGCCTCTTATACAACACCCAGTGCTGATCATTAAGCACAACACAAAACTCCCTCGACAACTGCCCAGCGTAAGTCTCGCTCAGAAAGTCCGTTGCAAACGGCCATAGCGGAACTTTTGGCACCAAGACAAAACCAGCATCACCAATAACATCATTAATATCAGGGTGCGTCTCCTTGCTGACATTTAAACCGGGGTGAATCCAAAGGTGGGAATTCAGGGTTGGGGGTAATTTATAAGCATAGTTGGGTGCACTGGCGAGATCAAAAACAAACAACTTTGATGCGGGCTGGAGAGCGTGCATTTGCGTACTAATATCTGCCAACTTTTCTAAATAACCGGCATTCTCCCGGTCAGTATAAAAAGTGCCGCCAGCGAGCTCCGCCTTAAAGCTCGAATTTGGCATTTCGCCAATAAAATACTGTAAAGACACGCCATAACTTACTGCCGTTCTTATCGCCACAGGCAATACCGAAATCGATATTAACACTAACATCGCAATTTTCTTTACGCTAAGGCGTGTTGTCTCCACGCCAGCCATCGAGGCGGCGCTTTTATTGATATTCGCAAAATAAATAAATAGCGGTATAAGGCCTAGCGTACCGTCCAAATTAACAGGCCCACCATCATATTTTGTGACAAATATATAAGCCATAAGCGTCGTTAATAAAGCCACTAAATAGGTTTTTCTATCAGCGCGACTAAAAGACATTGCCGCAACCGCAGAGCCAAGCAAGATAAACGACAACAAAGGGCTTGATTCAACAACATTGCCGAGATGCTCAAGCCAGCCACTACTTCTTTCCGATATGGATGCCGATAAAAGTAAATCGTTAAAGTAGGCCAGCAATATCCCTGGCATAAACAACTCGGTAATAGCGAGCATCACTGAAAAACAAATAACGGATAAAACCAACTCCCGGTTGTCTATCCGCTTGTTAGCATACCCACCAAGAAGAATAATCAAAGCCGCCAAAAAATGGGTTATCTTGGTAAACAACAACAGATAACCCAGCAGCGCCAGCACCAGAGCAATAACAAACTGTCGTTTTTTGCTGTCACCTGATGGATCATGGATACCGCAGAAATAGCTAATCACAACAATCATAGCCACACAGAAACGTCGATAAAAACCATGAATAGTAGGCCAGCCAATATCACCCACTCGCAGCAGGCTCATGCCGATAGACGCAACCGTGATTAGCAACAACAAAAAACTAACACTGCGCCAGTATTTTGAATCGATCAAAACAAAACTTAATACCAGCGTGAGCATGCCAGTAAGAACGATATAGCTAACGATAGGGTCTCGATCGCTTATATCGGGGGAAAAATGTAAAAACAAAGCCAGCCCGTGAAAATTCAAATACCCAAGCTGTGAGGGAAAATCAAAGTGAGGCATTAGCCCCTGGCTTACGCGATAGGCGCCATCAAGAAATAGAAAATAATCTCTGCCAAGAATTTGTGATTCTTCGGGAAATAGCAAAAAAACTGCCAGCGATACAATTAAGGCACAGACGGTAAAGCAGTATAACTTTTCCTTTGCCAGCATAGGGGTGTTTTTGGTTTTTGTCATTGCTCTGCTGTGCTAGCTCCACAAAATATTCCAGAAAGATCAAATAGCGCTTGTTATTGATTTTTATTAAAATAACGCCAATTTATAGTACCGCCGTATAGCATAATAGGTAAAGTCTTTTCCAGTACAGTGCCGCCGGTCTCCGAGTAAATTTATTCCATCTATAAACTCATAGAAATCCATATCATCTTGATGGTAATCAGAGATAGTCGCCATTCCCAATGATTTATATGGAGGCAGACTGCTTGCGCTTTGTAAGGGGAATCAAACTAGCAGCTTACTCTAACCTTCAGAAAAGTGTTAATAAACGCTATGATAGCCTAAGCGTCAATAACTCGGGCCAGTATAAACCAGCTATGTGTAGTTACTGTTTTCTGCCCAATTCTCGCGACAAAAACCCAAAAAACAATTATTGCGCCAAATAAGAAAAACATAATTCGATCCGGGCAACTTATTACTATACTTCAAGCAATTGCCGCTTCCCGATCAATTCACAGCGAGCTTCCATATCCATTCTCCCACAAATAACGGCATTTAGTTTTGTCGTTAAATCGGCGCTCAAGTCACCTCAGTCGAGCAGGTTGATCGCACATGAATCAAGCATTAACCTGAAATATGGGCTATAATGTACAGATTTTACTGTATAAAATGTACATTTAGTTGGCTAAAAAAATAATGATAAGCATAGCTGTTACTTTTGCCAAACGATTACTGACCTCACCAAAATATCTGCTTGTTTTGCTAACATTAACCTTTGTGTTGCACATGGCAAGTATTGTTGCGGCTTTAAAAACTGATGACTATTTGCAGTGGGCCGCACTCAGTGGCTCTGATGTGCTATTTGATAAGGGCTTTGTAGTCGCCGACCCCAGCCTTTCCTGGTATGAACAGATTGGCAATCAGTTTAATTTTTTTGATGCTAAAAATGGCAGCTTGGCCCAACTGATTGACTATGGAGCACTTCCCTGGTGGACAGAAACGGATATAAAAATACATTTTTTTCGTCCGATTTCCTCGCTAACTCACTGGGTTGATTATAATTTTTGGCCTAACAACATTATTTGGATGCACTTTGAAAACTTGCTGATCTTTATGTTGCTGGTATTTGCCGTATATCGCCTGTACCAGAAAACCACAAGCTCTGCGGGTATCGCCGCACTGGCTGCTCTTATCTACTCTTTGGATCCCAGTCATTTGGAGTCGCTTACCTGGGTGGCTTCGCGTAACGCTTTGCTCGCGCCGCTTTTTGCGATGCTGGCGATTCAAAGCTTTATCCAATGGCGTGAAACAGATCGCATAACAAAAATGTATCTTAGCCTTATTTTCCTACTGTGCGCATTGTTATCGGCTGAGGCAGGTATTGCAACCACATGCTATTTATTTTCATATATGCTGTGGATTGATAAAGCACCGCTGGGCAGGCGAATTATTGCCCTCATGCCAGCTGCTGGGCTGGTGATTGTATGGCGAATTGCTTATAACTATGCAGGCTTTGGCTCGGAAAATGTCGCTCAATATGTTGACCCAGGCCATGATCCGCTGTTTTTTGCAAAACATCTGATTGACCGCTTCCCCCAGATGATTGCCTCAGCAAATTTTGTTTATGATGGCGGCACGCGCAGATTTTCGCTAGCTCAGGAGCATGCTTCCTGGATTTACTCTTGGGCTATTACAGCACTGATCTGTTTGATTTATTACCCGGTATTAAAGCGTGACAAATACAGTCGCTTCTGGATGACCGGTGCGATGATTGCTGTGATTCCTCTGTCTACCATTAATGTTATCACTGCACGTCTTTTTGAGTTTGTTGCCATTGGTTTTTTTGCAGTGCTAGCTAGCTATGCCCAATGGGCTTTTTCAAATTTACCGTCGCGTAATATTATGTACACCTCTGCTGTCCGCTTACTGGCCGGCATTTGGCTTATCGTAAATATCGGTCTGGCATCGCAAGTGTTAGCGGTTAACAGCATTTCTTCTATCAATAAGTATGCACAGGGTGACGTTGAAGAAGATCCTTTTCCTTTCTATAATTTTGATAATATGGATTATCAAGATCGTTACCTGGTTGTTGCCAACGCTCCCTATACTTTTCTTCTGCAGTTTGTGCCTTATAGGCTGGCTTATCATAATTTGCCCATTCCTGCTGGGATTCGATCCCTCACACCTGGATTATCAACGCTTAGTATAAAACGTCTGAATGAGCAGGAACTGCTAGTGGATATAAAAGGAGGATTTTCTATTTACAGCCATATTGATATTCCCGGTGAAGTCGCGCAATCAACATTAAGTGATGCACACAATAGTCGCAAACTGATGGGGTTTTTCGGCAGAAGTGACAGGATCTATTCGTTGGGACAACAGTTTAACTATAATGACACTCGCATTGAAATTACCAAATTACTGGATGGGCGACCCAAAGCGATCAAAGTGACTTTTAACTACCCGCTTGATCAGGAAAAATATTTATTTGTCTATTGGGACTGGGAAAGCCAGCGCTACCGTGAGCTGGTGCTTCCGAAAATTGGCGAGCAAATCATATTGAAAGGCCCCTTTTATCAGGCAGAGACTTTGCAAGAAAATAAAGCCATATAGCGTGTGAAATTTCAATATCTGATTAGTTACTCTTGCGCCCCTGACGCACAAGCAACCTCTACTGCCCCCTCTACAAGTCTCATCACAACCGTGCAGGGAGCCCCACTATCCTAAGGAGCCGATAAGGCATTGGGAGATCCCAACAAAACATACATAAATCGAGAAAGCATCTCTTCAAGATCGAAGCAGCGGTTATACTTTTTTATATAAATGATGATCAGATATAGTACAGTTATATGGTACAATGATTAAGGTTACGAGCACAGACTACGCGCTAAACAACTATAAAAATGAATGAGGTCAAAATACAAATAATCCGCACTTTGAACTATTCCTATAACTTTGAATAGTCTTCTCGGTAGCTAAGGCGTGGGCAAGCAAGGTGTATACGGACAGTAACACACCGAGCTTCAGTCGGGATCCAGAATATTATTGTGCTTTTAGCCTAGACTTTCTCCAAGTATGGCAAAAGCACCACTTTCAAGTAGTTTTTTATTAGGATGGTTTTAGTGGAGGCTTCAATTGTTATCTTATGCAAAAACGAAGAAAAAAATATCGGCTTATGCTTGAGCGGCATCTACGCGCAGCAATATAAAGATTTTGAAGTTATCGTCATTGACTCTGGTTCAACCGACCGAACACTGGAGATTACAAAAGACTACCCGGTAAGACTTTATCAAATTAAGCCCGAGGAGTTTAAACACGCCCACACCCGCAATTACGGAGCATCACTTTGCGGGGGAGAATATGTTGTTTTTATTACCGCTGATGCTTACCCGCAAGACGATATGTGGCTCGGTAACTTGCTCGAAAATTTTGATGACCCCTCGGTAGCCGGCGTGTATGGCCGACAAATAGCCAAATCAACGGCCTACCCGATGGAGCAGTGCTTTCTCGATTTCTATTATACCCAGGAGAAAAGAGTCCAGCGCCTAGAAGGCCCACAAACCAAAGTTAAAGACGTTTTCTTTTCCAACGTAACATCAGCAATACGAAAGACGCTATTGATAGAAAACCCTTTTCCCGAGGATGTGGTTATGGCGGAAGACTTTGCCTGGGCACTATCCGTTTTGCAAAAGGGCCATGCTATTGTCTATGAACCGAAGGCCGTGGTGTACCATTCGCATAACTACACCTTTGAGCAGGCATTTAAGCGGTTTTTTGATGTCGGTGCTGCGCATCGCAATATATTCCAGCAAAATGGCTTTAGGGCTGAAAATTCGGCCACGGGTGCCGAGTATTTGAAGAAAGAATTTTTGTTTTTATTGCAAGAAAAAAAAATGCATCTGCTGCCCTGGGCCTGGTTTTATAATGCCACAAAATTTATTGGGTTTTTCCTTGGTAGCCATTATCGAATGTTTCCTCATTTTTTAATTAGGCGGCTTTCTTTGAATCCAAAGTATTGGGAAAAGGGAAAGCTTTAAATGTGCTTCTCCGTGATTTATAGGCAATAATAATCGCCTCCTCAAGTCGCCTAATAAGGAATGGACAACGGTGGCGATCCGGATATTTTTGAACCCAAGCTAGTAGGGATGGTATTATTTCCTCCATTGTTTCGACCAAAGGTAGCAGCGTGAAAAAAGAACAAGCTGGGCAGCCAAAAAAATCCAGTGTTTCTGTCGCCCTGGCAAGCTGCATGGGGGAGCGCTATATCGGCGAGCAACTCGATAGCATTGCCAAGCAAACCCGCCCGCCTGATCAGCTCGTTATCAGCGATGATGATTCCACAGACGGAACCATAGATATTGTTAAAGCCTTTCAGAAACGAGTGGATTTCGAGGTTCTTCTTGTTCAAAACAAACCCCG
Organism: Spongiibacteraceae bacterium; assembly: GCA_030618505.1. Taxonomy (GTDB): domain Bacteria; phylum Pseudomonadota; class Gammaproteobacteria; order Pseudomonadales; family PIVM01; genus JAUXDF01. The sequence continues at coordinate 7,132 of JAUXDF010000098.1, forward strand.
ACTGGGTACCACGAAAAATTTTGAACAGGCCGTATCCTTGTGTGATAAAGACATCATCTTCCTCGCTGACCAGGATGATTATTGGGTCGAGAATAAGATCGAGTGTCAACTTGAAGCGCTGGACTCTCACCCTGAGGTAGGCATGGTCTTCAGCAACGGCACCGTTACCGATGGGAAATTACAGTCTCGAGGTTACGATCTGTGGCAGGCACTTGAGTTCACTGACAGAGAACAGCAGATGGTATCGAACCATCAAGCAGTGGAAGTCTTTCTTCGCCGCTGGGTAGCCGCCGGCACTACTATGGCCTTTCGATCCTGCTACAAGCCACTACTGGGCTCTTATCCGGAGGTCTGGGGTAGCACCCATGATGCCTGGATCGCCTTTATGATCACTGCCGTATCCGATTGCATGATCGTTTCCGACAAGCTAATCCTCTATCGCTTTCATGGTAACAACCAGGTTGGCATTCACCGCTTTAACCTGCTTGACCAATACCAACAAGCGAAAAAACAGCTAAAAGAGGGGGCAATCGTCAAGGAAGAGACATTTTTTAAAATTGCCCTGGAGAAACTGAAAGACCAGAAAATTGACCCCAAAGTGCTTGCCCTGATCGAATCGAAAATTGATCACTGCCATATTCGTAACCAGATGCCCGGCTCTTTAAGTAAGCTGCCTAGTCGGCTGCCGGCAATTGTCGGGGAGTTAAGCAGTGGCCGCTATGGCCGCTTTGCCTACGGCGTACGGAGTATGGCTCAGGATATTTTGTTGCGATAGTTTTTATGGGCTGTTGACAGTTACTTATAGCTAACTGCTCCAGAGTCAAGATTATCTGAAAAATCAAGTTGGAATACTATGAACAAGATGTTTCCTGATTTCTATCTTGCTGGCGCTCCCAAGTCAGATACAACGCCTCTAGCCTAAACAAAACACAATAACAAATCACTTCCGACGAGTGAGAAAAACTATTAATGAGTAAAGTTAGAGACCAGCAATATCTGATAAATATTTTTCGCATCCTCATGTTCAACGGTGGATCTCACCTCATTCGCCTTATCATTGTTCCTTTGTCACTCGGCTATCTAGATGCAACAAGATATGGCCTCTGGCTGGTCATCAGTTCAGTTTTTGCCACAATGGGCTCTTTTGATTTCGGGTTGGGTAATGGACTTCGTAATAAGCTATCTATAGCCTTGGCCACAAAAGATATGGGGCTGGCAAAAAAATATATTAGCACCGCATACTTTTTAATTACAGCAACAAGTTTAACCTTGCTAGCCCTAGCCATTATCTCCCATCAATTTGTCAACTGGGGTGAGCTATTCAATGCGCCGAAGGACATGTTGACTGAATTTAATAAAGCATTTATTTTGTGCATTACGTTCTATTTCATGAATTTTATCTTCAATCTAATTATCAGCATTTTAACCGCAGACCAGCAAATTGGCCTGAGCAGAATCTACGATTTGTTATCCAGCCTGTTAGTGCTTATTGTTATTTATTTACTGAAAACATTTACACAATCTTCCTTTCTATATCTTTGTATGGCGATGATTATCCCCCAGCTTGCTGTTTTAATTAGTATGAATGCATACATGTTTATTACACGGTATCGAAAAATATCGCCTTCTTTGTCTAGCATTCAATTTAGTCTCGGAAAAGATTTGGCAGGGCTGGGAGTCAAGTTTTTCGCTATACAAATTTCTGTAGCGATTGTGCTCTCTACCGACAATATCATTATCACTACACTTATTGGGCCTGAAGCAGTCACACCGTACAATATTGCTTTTCAATATATGACCATTACTCTACTGTTGTTTAACGTCATATTAGCGCCTTCCTGGTCAGCATATACGCAAGCGGCTGCACAAAACGACCATGCGTGGATCATTAGAACAATTTTTCGCTTGCTGGGTGTTTGGGTGATGATGTTACCCGTTATTGTCGTTTTTGGTCTGATATCGAAAACAGTCATTGCGCTGTGGATAGGCGATCAGATTGCCGTTC
>JAUXDF010000131.1 GCA_030618505.1 Spongiibacteraceae bacterium
TGGGTAACAATCACAAAACTGGTTTCCAGGGTTTCATTTAATTCCACCATCAACTGGTGTATTGACAGCCCGGTTTCCTGATCAAGGTTGCCGGTTGGCTCATCAAGCAGCACACAATCAGGCTCTGCGACCAGCGCGCGCGATATTGCAACCCGCTGTCTTTCGCCACCCGAGAGCTCAGAGGGTTTATGCGCCGTACGCTCGCCGAGACCAACCCGCTCGAGCATTTTCTTTGCCTTGCTCTGGGCCAGTTTCTTTGCTTCGCCACGGATTAACAAGGGCATCATGACATTTTCCAGTGCGGTAAATTCGCCCAGCAAATGATGGAATTGGTAGACAAAACCGAGTGAGCGGTTACGCAGCTCCCCCCGTTTTTTTTCATTTAATTTGGCGATGTCCTCACCTGCGACTTTGACGACGCCAGAGCAAGGAACATCAAGGCCACCGAGCATATTTAACAGCGTTGTTTTGCCCGAGCCGGAACTACCAACAATAGCGACCTTCTCTCCCCGGGCAACGCAGAGATTAATATTTTTCAGCACCTCTACCTGCAAAGGCCCCTGCTGGTAGCGTTTGCTCACGCCCTCACAGCTTAAAACAACGGTATTACTCATGTTTATCCTGTTTTACTCGTATCGTAGCGCTTCAGCCGGTTCGATTTTAGAGGCCCTATAAGCTGGATATAAAGTCGCCAAAAAGCTCAATAACAATGCACCACTGATAATCCTCAACACATCCAACCACTGCAGTACCGAGGGTATCCTGGTGATAAAATACACTCTGGGGTCAAACACATAGATATGAAAAATATCTTCAATGGCAGAAACCACCTCACTGATATTCAGTGCGGCCAGCACACCAACAATGCCGCCAATCACTACCCCCAACACACCGATCCCCATACCCTGAACAATAAACACCGCCATTACCGCATAGGGGCTAGCACCCATCGTGCGCAACACAGCTATATCAGCCCTTTTCTCAGTGACCATCATGGTCAGTATTGAGATAATATTAAAGGCTGCCACCGCAACCACCGTCGTCAGCAGCACGGCAATCATGGTTTTCTCCATCCTCACCGCCTGAAACAGGCTACCCTGACTTTTACTCCAGTCCTGAATTTGGTATTCACCCGAAAGCGAGGCGACGGTCGATGCAAGGATTTCATTCACCCGATACAGATCACTGGTCTGAATTCTTAAACCCTGCACCCGGCCTTTCATGGCAAATAAACGCGCCGCATCACCAATATGGATAAACGCCGTATTACTGTCGACCTGAGCACCGACCTCAAAGACACCAACAACGGTAAAACGCCGACTTCTGGGAAAGATCCCTGCGGGTGTAACACTGACTTTGGGGATAACGATGGTGACTGAATCCCCCACCGTGAGCCCCATATGGCGGGCTATCAAAGCGCCCAAGACAACACCGTAGCGGCGCTCTTCTAGATCCGCCAAGGTGCCGGCCAACATGTTTTTGTCAATCACCGAAACCGAGCTTTCAAACTCAGGGTCTATACCGGTTAGCTGTATACCTCTTACCACCCCCGGCATTGACAACATCGCCTCACCGCCAATAAACGGCGCAACACCGAGCACCTGCGGATTGTCATTAAAGCGCTCAGCAAGCGACTGCCAGTCATCTATACTCCCATTAGTTGACTCCAGATAAGCGTGAGGCACTAAACTTAGCACCCTGCCGCGCAACTCGGCTTCAAAACCATTCATCACGGACAACACCACAATAAGCGCAACGACGCCCATCGTCATGCCCATCAGAGCGATCAGCGAAATAAATGAAAGAAATTGGTTACGCCGCTTTGCCCGGATGTAACGCAGACCAACGAATATAGAAAAAGGAAGATTCATAGAGAGTTGATTAATAGAACCCCAGACAGGTTCGAAGCCGATCAAGTTGGCATTTTTTACGTAAAATCAGATAGTAACATGGTTTTTTATACTACACTAAACATACTATGCTAAACCCTGTATTGAACGGATCATATAACGGTTTAGGATTGCATTTTAACACTGTGCTTGAATCCAGTGCTCAAGCCTTGTACTTGAGAGACATAATACGAACGAGCCATGACTACCGATAACGACGATCAACGCAATTACTTTCGAGTCTCCGATACCGCCATCCTGGAATACATCCTGGTATCGCAAAATGAGATAGACGGCTCAAAGAAGCCCGAATCTTACTTTTCATCCTCTGCTGAGTTCTGGTTATTGCGCGAACTACAGACTATTGACCACGACAATAGCCACCTGCTAAAAACCATTTCCGAGCGCGACAGGGAAATTGCCAGCTACCTAAAATCCATCAATCGAAAAATTGACTTGCTTGCCACAACGCTAATACAGCAAAACCATAAGAATGACGAAAACCTGCCTCAGGATATTTCATTAAGCGAAGGCGGTATCGCCTTTTTCTCTAAAGAAGAATTGCCGCTCAAACAGCATATGGCGATGAAACTTAACCTGATGCCCTCCAATATTGGCCTGATGATCTTTGGCCATGTCGTTGAGACGAATTACCAGGAACAAGAACAGAAATTTCGTACCTCAGTATCCTTTGTGTCTCTTCAAGAAGGCGACCGTCACCTATTGGCACGCCATATCATGCAGCTTCAATCCGCCGCACAAAGAGATAAGCTTCAACTAAGCTAAGTTACGTACCATGGAAAAAACCCTTAAACAAATTAGCAAACCCGGGAAATATTATGAATCGATTTAAGTCATCGCTGTTATTGGCGAGCATTATCACTGCTGCAACAACATCGCTTTGCGCTGAAACCATCACCGTGCCCGTCGCCTCCCAGGCGCAGGAACTACAAAGCATTGAACGCCCCACTCGTGGTGCCAGCAAACAACAGGTTGAACAAAAATTTGGCAAACCACTGAATTTGACCGATCCCGTGGGTGAGCCTCCGATTTCGCGCTGGGAATACGAAAACTTTAATGTATTTTTTGAATATGAGCATGTTATTCACTCGGTACTGAAACGCCAAAGTAGTCAATAGCATTCAGCGCTCACCCACTGGAGTATGATGATGCTGCTTATTCTTCACCCCAACACCCAGGAAAATAGCCCGAACTTTCAGCAAACCATCGACTATTTAAAGCAACTGAATGGCGTTGAAATAAAAGAGCATATCATCCAGGGCCAAGAACAAAAGCTCACCGAACTGTATCTGCTGGGTAATACCGCATCGCTTAATAAACAAGATATTGAAAGCCTACCCGCTGTTGAGCGAGTGATTAGAATCTCACAGGAATACCGTATTCTGGGACGTCACCAGGATGACCGCCGGCTTTCGCAATTCGAGTATAACGGTGTTTGCTTTGGCCAGGATAGCTTCCATGTGATCGCAGGCCTTTGCGCCGTTGATAACCGCCAGCATGTTGAGCAAACATTCCAGGCTTTACAGCAAAACGGGCAAGTCGTCGCCAGAATGGGTGCTTACAAACCCCGCACCAATCCTTATTCGTTTCAGGGCCACGGACAAAGCTGCCTTCACTATGTTTTCGAACTGGCCGGCAAATACGGCATAAAAGCAGTCACCCTGGAAGTAACTCATGAAAACCATATCGAAGAAATAGACAAAGCTCTTGAAGAAACTGGCAGAGCTACCGGAGCCATTCTGCAAATCGGTACTCGCAACACCCAAAACTTTGAGCTGTTAAAAGCCGTTGGCCGCCAAACTGAATATCCGGCCTTACTGAAAAGAGGTTTTGGCATCACCTTAAATGAATCACTTAACGCCGCTGAATATTTGGCCAGCGAAGGAAATACCAAAGTTATTTTCTGCCTAAGAGGCATGAAAGGGGAGTTTGGTGCGCCACACCGTAATCTGGTTGATTTTGCCCATGTCCCAGTCATTAAACGCCTGACAAGAATGCCGGTCTGTATCGACCCGTCCCATTCGGTTGGCACCCGCGATACCAGTCCCGATGGCATAATGGATCTATGTCACGCCACGGCTCAGGGCGTCATCGCCGGCGCCAATATGGTACTGGTAGATTTCCATCCAAAACCCGGCGAAGCGCTGGTTGATGGTCCGCAAGCGCTGCTACTCGAGGAAATGCCAAGATTTCTTGCTGATATCAGAATTGCCCGGGATGCCTATTTACAGCGCAAGGCCATTTGGGAAAGTTCAACTTAGCGTGGTCAATGTTGAGGTAAGTAATGCCGCCTCGATCAACATCAGCTCCGATCAGAAAAATTCTAGCAGCAACAATAACAGACTTTAATACCGAGCAGTGTTCATCAGCTACTGCCGTAGGCCTTTAGAAAATACTTAACACAACTGTCAAGATACTTTTCCATCTCCTCAGCATTAATCTGATCCTGAAGGTTCAACAGGGCTTCCATATGCGCCTCCCCCTTAACCATAAATAAAAACTGCTGTGCAGCAAAACCACAATTATCGACCTTCAAATTACCTTCATTAGCCTGACGCTGCAGGTAGTCAGCTAAAAATTTTAGCAAGCTTTTTGGACCGGCATCATAAAACAAGTTACAAATTTCAGGAAACTGGTCGGCACCTGAGATACACAAACGGTGAAGTTTAATCGCATCTTCACTTAACAGTAGCTCCATCAGGTGTGAAGCCATATCACGCAATACATCCGGCAGAGGTCGTTGATCATCGAACAGCTCCTCGGAAAGCGCATAGTGAATGCAGCGCTGCTTGATCGCGGCTACAAACAGCTCTTCTTTTCCACCAAAATGACTGTATAAAGTTTGCTTGGAAACGCCCGCCGCCTCAGCAAGCTGCTCCATACTGGTGGCGTCAATACCCTGGGTGATAAACAGAGTCGTCGCAGCATCAAGAATCTGAACCTTCTTTTTTTCACTTTTCCCGCGTCCACGGGTTTTAGACTGATCACTCATTGGCTAACACCACCGCAATAAATAAAACTAGACTCACCAGTCCACTATACATATACTGGACTCATTGGTCTAGAATACCATCAATCGATTTTTCGGTACAGCATGTGCCTCTAAAGGTCTTTGCTCAGTTTCAGAATCACTCTAAACTGTTCGGGTTTAAATCCCCGCACTCTCTAATTAATAGGATCGGGAACGATGCTAAAAAACCTCACAGTACCAATCGCTCAGCTATTGTTTTCCCCTCGCTCCTGTAAAAGCAGGAAAAGAATATCCCTTTCATATGTGTTTACGACCGTGGCTCTGTCCAGCTTATTATCCGCTTGCGGGCAAAGTACTACGGCCAACAATGAGGATAACTACTATCACGCTGCGAAATTGCTGACGATAAAACCTCAGCAACATTACACTATTAACAGAGAGTTCACCGGCTTCGTTACCTCTTCACAACATGGCAATATTGGCTTTGAACTGCCCGGAAAACTAGCACACATAAATGTTGATATAGGCAGTGAAGTTCAGGCAGGAGACCTTATCGCAGAGCTTGATACCGAGTTGCTAGCTATCGACAAACAACAATTAAATGCCCAGTTTGCCGAACTCAAAGCTCGCTTACGACTAAACCAGTCCAGCTTCAAACGACAAAAATTACTTGAAAAAGATGGCTACACCTCACAGCAACGGCTTGATGAACTGCTGGCCGAGCGAGATACTATCAATGCCAGCACTGCACGCCTTGAAGCCTCACTCGCGGCGGTTGAAACAAGAATCAGCAAGTCCACACTGATAGCCCCCTTTAATGGCACTATCAGTGCAAAGTACGTAAACATCGGCACCGTAATCGCCGCTGGCACCCCCATCATAAAACTTCTTAATAACACGAGAATGGAAGCAAGAATCGGCGTACCTGCCCGCTTATTGTCGACACTAGCCCCTGGCAGCCAACACATTCTCACCATCGATAAAGAGGAGATTAACACCGAGGTTATCGCCATCGGGGCCGATATTTCCCCAATTACTCGCACTGTTCCCGTCAGACTGTCGCTTGCAAACACCCAATCGGTTGACGGCTCTCTGGTAAAACTCCTCGTCGATGAACAGATTCAACAAGCCGGTTATTGGGTTCCGCTCAATTCAATCACTGATGGTATGAGAGGGCTGTGGACTGTCTATGCCGTTATCGATGCAGAAATCAATAACGAGGCTAGAGAAAAAAACACCGAGAAGTTATATCGCATTGAGGCCCGTGCTGTGCAAATCGAATACACCTTAGGAGACGATGTTTTCATTAGCGCCGATCTTGACAATATCCACTGGATTGTCGCTGATGGCTTACACCGTTTTGTACCCGGCCAAATAATACGAAGCTCAACATTATGATCAAAGCCTATGTTGAAAATGGGCGACTGATGGCACTCACTATAGCCCTGCTACTAGTCGCAGGGCTTGGTGCGCTACACACCTTGCCGCGCGATGAGGACCCGCGAATATCAAATCGTTTTGCGATGATATTTACTCAACTACCCGGTGCCAGTGCCGAGCGGGTTGAAGCCCTGTTAAGCGAGCCGGTAGAAAATAAGCTACGTGAACTTAATGAAATTAAAACCATTACCTCTAGCTCCAGGGCCGGCATATCAATAATAGTTATCGAACTGAAAGATGAAGTCAAAGAACAGCAAACCGAAATGATTTGGGCAAGAGCCCGCAGCTTACTTGACGAAATTGAACCCGAACTTCCAGAAGGCGCTAGCAAACCACAATTCAACAATGATCGAAGCTACGCCTATACCATGATCATTGCTTTGCGTTGGAAAAACGATACCGAACCCCAGTTAAGAGTACTAAACCGTTATGCCGACGAACTGGAAAGTAATTTAAGAGCTTTGCCGGGAACCGATCTGGTAACACTCTTTGGTGATATTCGCGAAGAAATTCAGGTGTCCATCGACCCCCTGAAAGCGGCGAGCGCAGGCCTTGATATCTCCGAAATTTCACAGGCCATTCGAGGGGCAGATTCCAAGGTCTCCGCCGGCCAATTAAATAACGACAAACACCGTTACTCTGTCGAAGTTGTCGGCGAGCTAAATTCGGCAGCTCGCATTGGAGCAATTCCGCTCAGCAGCAATGCCAATAATGAACTGATCCACATCTCAGATATTGCCAAGGTATCAAGACAGCTACAGTCCCCCCCTAACAACATGGTTATCACATCGGGACAGCCGGCGGTTGTGGTGGCGGTCAGAATGATTGCCAGCGTTAGAAATGACCACTGGACAGCGCAAGTTGAAAAACGGATTAATGAGTTTAACCGCTCTATTCCGTCAAATATCAAAGCCGAAGTTATTTTCAGTCAACAAAAATACACCCAGGAACGCCTATCCAGTTTGGTTGGTAATATAGTTCTGGGTTTTATTCTCATCCTGGCTGTGCTGCTTTTCACCCTCGGCTGGCGATCTGCGCTTATAGTCGCCTCCGCATTGCCGCTAACCGTTTTGTTCACCCTCACCTGCATGCAATATTACGGCGTAGCCATCCATCAAATGTCAGTCACCGGACTGGTCGTCGCCCTCGGCATCATGGTTGATAATGCTATTGTGATAACCGATGCCATTGCTCAAAACCGCGTTAACGGCATGAGCCGAACGGAAGCAACCACCAAAGCAGTTAGGCACCTCTGGCTACCTCTGCTTGGCTCCACTATTACCACTATCCTCGGTTTTTTACCCATTGTACTTATGCCGGGACCTGCCGGTGAGTTTGTTGGCGGGATTGCCCTGAGTGTCATTTTTTCCCTGATCGGCTCTTACCTGATTTCCCATACCATCGTAGCCGGACTTGCGGGACGTTTTTCGCAAACTCATTCGGCATCTTCTTCTGCCTGGCATGTTAACGGCTGGCAATCAGAAAAAATTTCTTCGTTATTTCGTTACCTGCTCAATAAATCTCTCGACACGCCATTAAGATCTGCCGCCGCCGTTATG
>JAUXDF010000202.1 GCA_030618505.1 Spongiibacteraceae bacterium
CTTCAAAAAAGGCGTACCGGCATCAACATCCTTGCTAATATTCTGCATCAAACCACCAATCACAACTACCTGACCACTTTTGGCAAAAATAATACTGTCAGCTTCACGAATAGTGCTAAGCGCCAGAGGCAGGTCAAGCACCTGATCACCAAAAGCCACCTCCTTTTGCTGATCTTCCACTTTACTGATACTGGGGTGAACGTGCAAAATCACCTCCCTGTCCTCACTAATTTGCGGTGTCACATCCAGAGAAATTCCCGAGAAAAATGGCGTTAATTCAACACTGGGGTTATTAGTGGTACTACCACTACTGGTGGTGGTGGTATTGGTCACCTCGGTAACAAAAAACTCATCGGTTCCCACCTTTATCACCGCTTTTTGATTATTAACGGTCGATATCCTTGGACTGGATAGCACCTGCACCACTCCCTGGGTTTCAAGCAGTTCGATCATGGCAGCAAAATCATTTAGCTGTGCATTAACACTGAAGATGCCACCAATGCTGTCGGGACTAATAATGCCCTCTGCTGCACTACCAACGGTAATCGTTTTTCCGTCACTAGGTTTTCCCAGGGCCTGCCAGTCAACCCCAGCCTGAAAACTATCGTTAAGTTCGACCTCAAGAATTTTCGCTTCGATAATAACCTGACGCCGCAAAATCAACTCTGCTTTTTTCAAGTACTCACGTACAGACTCCAGTTCCTGCGGAAACGCCCGGACAACGACAATACCGGCCTGAGGCGTGATAACAATGCTTTGCCCTTGATCACTACCCACTAGCAACTGCAGTGTGTCTTGTAAATCCAACCAGAAATTTGATTTTGCATGGGTACGAATTCGGGTGCCAATAACACCTTGCCCACCACTGGTATTGTCATCATTTTTATTACTGTCATTATCATTGCTATCTGAGTTGGAGACGCCGCTGGATCCTGCATCCGTTACTCGTCCTGCACTGACCTGCGTTTCGGAAAAACCTTCCCGTTCTATATTCAAGTAATCTACCTTGAAAATTTCCGAACGCAAACCACTGGGCATTACCTGATAAAGTCGGCCAGTTTTTTTATAGGAATAACCATATACACTTCGCACCACCTGCATCACTTCATCAATACCGACCCCCTGAAGATCCAGGCTAATCTCGCCACTGACCTGCGGGTGCACCACCATATTGTAGGATGTACCTTTCACCAGCCCCATAAAAAACTCGCGGGCAGAGGCCTTATCGACAGCTATATCGAATTTTTCTTCCATGACCTCATCAGGCTTGCCACCAAATTGTAAGGGAGGGATCAGCGCAAGACTAACATCCGCGGGAGCTGCATTATCATCCGGCGCTTGCTGCGCACCATCTATATTACCGGCAATACTGTCATCAACAGTTTTTTGCATTTCATCAATGCTGGAGGTATCACGCACCGGCGTGATATTCCCACAGCTCACCAACAAAAGAACTGTTGATATCGTTAGCAGCGCAGTTTTTATTTTATGCATGACTTCGCTTCCGCTTATCTATCTCTTTTACTTTATATCTTTCCATTGCCGGTCACTTTGTACTCTGACGTTTAATATCGGTATTAAATAATTTTAGCTGGATTGTTTTTGAGCCCTTACGCATAGTTACCTGGTGCGCTTCAATCGATACCAATTTTGCCCCGGCAATAATATCGCCCGACTGATAACTTTTACCGTTGATTACCGCTACTTTTCGTTGAGCGCCTATCAGTATTGATTCAAGCTGCATGCCCTTGAGCGAGCGCGTTGCACTCGGGCGGTAGTCTCCCGGTCTGGTTGGGTCATCAAAAGCCCAACTCTGATTTATCGGCATGAGCAACAAGACAGCCACAAAAAATATTTTCATGCTAGACCCCAATCCAGTCTTCTTCTGTGCTTAGGGTATACACTTCCAGCATTACTTTTGCTTTTGGGTATTTGATCACTTCATAGCGCATATTTTGCCAAAAGAACTTCCAGGATTTTTTCTCCAAAGCCTGAAAAAATGTTAGCGTTGCAAGGTAACTGCCTTCCAGGGTAATAACAAAACTGTGCCGATAAAGTTTGTTACCCGACACATTATCGGCCTCTTGTTTTTCATCCTTCGGGTTGGATTTTGTCAACAAGACTGCTCCACGATTCTCAAGATTTAGCAGGCGCAGACCTTTAATTTCACTCAAAACCCCCTGCATCACCTCTGGCATTAAAGCTGGAGGGATCAGCGAGACAGTAGACTCTTTCAGTCTTATATCTGCTTTTTCTAACTGTTTGTTTAGTTTATTTAATTCAGCCTGCAATGTTTTGTTTGGCCCAGCGCTTATCTGGGCATTGACTATAATCTGCTCTTGTTGAAACCTGTCTGTTTTCTGCTGAATATTACTGAGTTGAGTTTCTAAATGATCACTGCGTTTTAACTGTGGATCCAACAAGACGAATTGTATTAAACCATACACAGCCACCAGCAACACGGCCAAGACGATCACACGTTCACGCTTACTCAGCGCATCAATTTTTTCACACAGGGTAGTGTAGCCTTGCTTGATTTCCTCAATTTTCAGCATTGATTTTGCGCCAGCATTCACCTCACTCATCGTGAAACTCCTGCTGCTGCACCCAGTGCCACAGTCTGTGCGCGCTCTCCAATATGTTTGTCTTCGCTGCGCATTTCAAAATCATGCAACCAGCGCTGCTTTTCCGGCTGGCTGATTCTAAAAACATTAAACTGCTGGCCAGCGTAGGCAGGCTCCTCGGATAACATTCTTAAATAGCGCGGCACCAGCTCTGGATTTTTAGTTTTTCCTATTAAGGCTATATGCGCCCCGCCCTTACTAAGCTCCAGTCCGGTAAACCACAAGCCATCCAAGCGCTGATTCACCAACGCACTCATATAAGGTGAAAATCCCTGCTGCTGTGATTTTGGCATGTTTTCCAACTCAGCTAGCACGGCACGCTTCATTGTTAACTGATATTTCAGGTGATCAATCTTTGCCTGAAAAGTAGCGGGATTATGTAATTTATCTCGCCGCTGTTTTAACTCGCTAAGCTGTTGCTGAATATGCTGCATGTTATTTTTTGCCGTCGTCAACTGCTGTTCTTTTTTTGAATTCCCAAAAGCCACCAAGGCGCTAACAAACAACATCAAGACCAATAAGCCAGCACCAGAAAGTATCATCCGCTGTGCATTCAGCAGTTCTTTTTCTGTTCGCTCAATCTTGTTATAGAAATTTATCTGTTGTCGCACAGCGCACAGCTCTCCCTATTACGGGTAACAATCAAGGTCATCTTCAAGCCTTCTCCTTCACTTTGTTACTCTGTTCGCTTTGCTCAAGGGCTCCAGGAGAAGTAGACTCAACAGCCGCCGTCACCGCAGCAAAACAGCCCTGCTGGGTTTCATTATCCAGCAATTCCTCGGACTCAAAATGTTCGCTCAAATCAAAACTGCTAACTCTGGCTGCCAGGTTACTATCCAGGAAACTCGTTATTCGCTCATAATGCTCCCCCAAGGGCGCCACATACAGATCCGCCACTCCTCCCTTTCCCAACTGGCTTTCGTAATAATCCAGTGAACGCTGCATTTCAAGCAGCAGATTATCAAGATGCTGACCACCACTAAAACCATCCAGATCATCGGGCAAGGTTTCGACCACTTTTTTCAAGCCCAGACTAATACTGCGGCTCAGGTAGATCGCTCCTCCCTGACTCACCGTCATAAATCCCTGTTCATCACTCAGATAAAGTAGCGCCGAGCTTTTGCTTTGCTGCGCTTTGAACTCCACGAGCTTCTGCAAGCTCAACTCCATGATATCGATACTATCAAGCGTCAACTCGCTTGCCTCAATCGTATCAGCCCAGCGAGTCAGGACAGTTTTTTTCAGCGCCGCCGCATAGAGCATTTTTTGCCGACCGCGATAAGCATCTTCCGGCAGAGAAAAGTAATCAATCGCCAGTTCTTCAAGAGGATGGTGGAGCAGATCCCTAATTCGCCAGGGCAACGCCGCATCGATTTCTTCATCTGATACCGGGGGGGCTTCAGACAATAACATTTGATAACTGGCAGGGTGAAGCACGAGGGTGCAGGGGACGCCTTGCAGAGCGTATTCATTAACGAACTTGTTTAAATATTCAGTTAGCTCTTGCTCACTGCGACCAACAACGCTTTGATGAACACAGTGTTTAATCACACCATTATCGATATACACCAGCGCAAGTTCGGTTCCGCCGATTTCTATACCCACTCTGCCCCGGGGCTTCAGTTTCTTTTTTAAAAATGGGATCTGCAATTTAATTGCCTGTTCTTTGTTGTACTTGCTGCTGTGCTAGCGTTGCTTTGGGGCTTATTTCGCCTCAGCCCTGCGCTAATATGTCCGGACTTATTTATTCGCGCCAAATGCTAAAAGTGAGTAAAATCGCCCGCCAACACCTCTTTCAGATATAACCAAGCTTAGTCCAATATCAACGCTTGAGCACTGTTATATAGAAGCCAAACCAGCACTTAGCCACCTAAGTTGAAGCATTTTATGATACACGTCGCGTTATTTGAGCCCGAAATCCCCCCCAACACTGGCAACATCATCCGCCTCTGCGCCAATACGGGCTGCAAACTGCACCTGATTGAACCACTCGGTTTTGAACTGGATGACAAACGCCTAAGGCGAGCAGGCCTGGATTACAATGAATGGGCGGAGGTTAAGCGCTACTCCAACTGGGAACAGTTTCTGGCCGAGTTTCAGCCAAAACGGGTGTTTGCGCTAAGCACAAAGGGAGGCAATAATCATACTCAAATTGAGTTTAGAAATGATGATGTGGTGCTGTTTGGCCCGGAAACTCGAGGCCTACCCGATAAGATTCTCAAATCCCTGCCCGCGCAGCAAATTTTACGCATTCCAATGCTGGCCCACAGCCGTAGTCTTAACTTGTCTAATAGCGCTGCGGTGGTGGTCTATGAAGCCTGGCGGCAGATGGGGTTTATAGATGCTGGATAGCAGGATAGTCACACCAGCACTCTTACTTTCGGTACTTCCCCTCGGTAAACACCTAAAAAAAGACCGGCCTCTTCGCCCAAGCGAAATATACCGGTCTCTGATTACATTTTATATCAGACTTTGCCGTTCAAGCTACTAGTGCTTGGGTGCCTCGCCTTTTTCCTTCTGCTGAACCATCGCCTGTTGATACAAGGCATCAAAATTGACCGGAGCCAACATCAGCGGAGGGAAGCTGCCTTTTACGACCATGGTATCAATCGTTTCACGGGCATAGGGGAATAGAATATTTGGGCACATTGCACCAAGAATCTGCTGCAAGGCCGGCCCTTCCAGACCTTTTATAAAGAAGATACCTGCTTGCTGAATTTCTACCAGAAAGGCTGTATCGTCATCCTGCTTGGCAGTAACGGTCAGCGTTAAAACAACATCATAGTTGT
Organism: Spongiibacteraceae bacterium; assembly: GCA_030618505.1. GTDB lineage: Bacteria > Pseudomonadota > Gammaproteobacteria > Pseudomonadales > PIVM01 > JAUXDF01. Next base: position 5,414 of record JAUXDF010000202.1, read on the forward strand.
TGTCATCAAGCTTGGTATGGCGAGTATTCAAATCAAGGTTGATTTGAGGCTTCCATTGTTTTTTAAACGACTCAGCTCCCATCGGTGACTCAAAGGAAAGATCCTTCACATAGATGCGTTGCAAGGCAAACTGCTGCTGTGTTTGCTCCTGAGCTGGTGCTTTTTCCTGTTCATTCTCTGCCATGTTACTTCCTCTCGTTTTATTAGGTGTAAGCTATTTGATAAGACTGTTTACCTTTAGGCAAACTTTGTATTTTTACGGTTTATCCCTGACGGGAATGGCACTTAGTTAAGCAGAACTTCGCCGGTTTTACTCCCTCTCCCGCTTGCGGGAGAGGGAGCTAAAAACCGTGATCCGGCTTAACTAGTGCCCATCCAGAAATCAAACAAAGAGGTCATGGCTAACACCAATCTTGCGACTTAAAGGCCTTGAAAAGGCCTAGGAGCTAGATTGGTGTTGGCCATGACCGGAAAACTACCAGTTTCTGGATGGACACTAACTAAGCACCATTCGACTCTGACAGCATTAACCTGCCAACATTTGATCCAGCTGCCCCTGGCGCTCCAGCGCCATCAACTCGTCACAACCACCTACATGTTGTGAGCCAATCCAAATTTGCGGAACTGTGCGCTGACCGCTTCGATCCATCATCTCTTGACGCAATTCGTACTCGCCATCAACAGCACGCTCTCTGTAAGCGACGCCCTTACCATCCAGCAAATGACGCGCCCTAACGCAATAGGGACAATACTTTGTGGTATACATCTCTACTTCAACCACAGAACCTCCAACTATCCAAACAATGTAATTTCAAGCACTCTTTCCGCTACGTCTTAA
>JAUXDF010000434.1 GCA_030618505.1 Spongiibacteraceae bacterium
GCCTATAAAAGCAGTAATCAACACTGACAACATCAAGATCAAGCAAGGACAGCCAATCATATAGCCTGCTCGAGCTCAAGTGGCGATTTTGCCAAACTGACTTTTTACCCTTGCGAGCCATCATTGACCATGAGCCCAACAGACTCCAGGGATTAAAGCCAACCACCACCACATAACCGTGGGGAACGGTGATACGCTCAGCTTCACGTAATAACTGATGTGGGGTTTGTGAGTATTCAAGCACGTGATGCAGGAGAACCACATCCACACTATCAGATTCCAGTGGCAACATATCCAGCTCACAAACCGCAGCACAATGGCGATTTCCCTCACTCAGCGGGGTCATCGAAAAACGATGTCGAATAGTACTTTGGACTGACAGGTCAATATCGCGGCCAATACTTAGCTGCAGCAGACGATAGCCGAAAAATGTGCGCAGTTTATCGTCAATTAATGCTTGTTCGCTGGCGATAAGCTCTCTGCCAAGCGGAGTGCTAAACCACCGCTCAAGACGAGGAATCATGCTTGCCAATGGAAACTTGGCACGTTTCTTTTTTCGCGGAATAGTCATGATAGATGCACAATTTAACGGCACAATATATTAACGGCACCATTTATTAAAAGCCCAATGGTGCTGGGCGAAAGACTTAGTTATTATGGCGCAAAGCTGATGATAGAGAAAGGTAAGACATGATGGAAATCACCGCAATTCCCGCTTTTGACGATAATTACATCTGGCTGATCACCAACGAGGGCGATTCAGGCGCCTACGTCGTTGATCCCGGTGATGGCAAGGTGGTTTTAAGCGTACTAAAAGAGAAGCAGCTAAAACTGACGGGAATTTTAATCACCCATTGGCACCCGGATCATACCGGTGGGATAAAAAAGCTGACATCAAAGTACCCATGTCCTGTTTACGGCCCCAACAACAAGCAGATTAAAGAAGTCACCGAATTGATGGCAGATGGCGATAAAATAAGCGTTTTCGGCCATGAATTCGAGATAATAGCGGTTCCGGGACATACCATGGACCATATCAGCTATTTTTGCGCGGACAAGGATGCTCCAGTACTTTTCTGTGGTGATACCCTTTTTGTTGGTGGCTGCGGGCGTCTGTTTGAAGGCACGGCACTGCAAATGTATGATTCACTCGGCAAACTTGCTGCCCTGCCCCCACAAACCCGCGCTTACTGTGCACACGAATACACACTCGCCAATTTGCAATTCGCGAATGCCGTAGAGCCGGATAACACTATTTTGCAAAAGCTGACGGAGGACGTCACCGAGGCGCGCAGCCAAGGTATTGCAACGGTACCCACGACAATAGCTCAGGAGCTGGACACCAATCCTTTTCTGCGCAGCTCTGTCAAAGCCGTTATTGATGCCGCCGCACAACACAATCCGGCGATGACTTCTGACAAAGAGGCAGTATTTGCATCACTACGCCAATGGAAGGACACCTTCTAATATATTGATGCTATTATTGAAGCCTCCTATGATGACGCTCGTTTAGAGGGTGTCGCATATTGATACGGCCTCTGCTATTTTTGATGGCAACTTTAGTCCACATCACGTATTTTCGACTCAACGACAGGAACTTTTTTTGTTAAGCGCCAGATTACCCCTAAATTATTCTCCACTTAGGATCCTGGCCCTTGCCGCCCTGAGCCTACTGCTTACCGCCTGCCAGGCCAGCCTGCTTTCCAATGACCAAAGTGAAGCAGCTATTGCGGCAGCACAATCAGCAAATCCCAGCGCAGAAAAATACCTTATCGCAGATAATGGCTATAGCTGCCTGCCCTTAGCTGCCAACTCCCACCCTGATGAGCCAGTCCTGCCACCTAAACCACCGGAGGATCTCTGGCAGCGCGTAAGGGATGGTTTTCAGCTGGATATTGATGTTGACAGCAAGCGCGTGCAATCTGAACTAAATTGGTACCGGCGCCACCCTGCCTATATGAAACGGGTAAGCATTCGAGCCCAGCGTTATATGTATCATATTGTTGAGGAGCTGGAATCGCGTAATATGCCGCTAGAGTTGGCTTTATTACCGATAGTGGAAAGTGCCTTTGACCCCTTTGCTTATTCCCACGGTCGTGCAGCAGGCATGTGGCAGTTTATCCCGGGAACCGCTCGAATGTATGGTCTGGATAAAAACTGGTGGTATGACGGACGCCGTGACATAACAGCCTCGACCGATGCGGCACTCAAATACCTAAGCCGACTCAATAAGCTCTTTGACGGAGACTGGCTCCATGCCCTTGCCTCCTATAACTCCGGTCAAGGTAAGGTTGGCCGTGCTATCCGGAAAAATAAAAAGCAAGGGAAAAACACCGCATTTTGGGATTTGAAATTACCAAGAGAGACTGAAGCCTATGTGCCAAAACTCATCGCTTTGGCAATGCTGGTCGCTGATCCTGAAAAATATAATATCACGCTCCCCATGATTGAAAATCGACCCTATTTCTCCATAGTCGATGTAGGCTCTCAGATCGACCTGGCTCAGGCTGCCACCATGGCAGATATCACCATGGAAGAACTATATCGTCTTAATCCCGGTTTTAATCGCTGGGCAACGGCCCCCAAGGGACCACACCATTTATTAGTGCCCGTCGCAAAAGAGCAAACTTTTCAGTTGGCACTGGACAATCTGCCACCCGATCAACGCATTGGCTGGGAGCGGTATCATATCAAAAATGGTGACAGCCTGATTACCATTGCCAATAAATACAATACTCGACCCGATGTAATCAAGCGCATTAACGGCATTAAGGGAAACACCATCCGAGCAGGGAAAACGCTGCTGGTGCCCATCGCCCAAGCACCGATGGACGATTATGTGTTGAGCATTGATCAACGCCTGGCACGCATGCAAACACGTGCACCTTCGTCGAAAAAAAGCCAACAGGTAAAATACACGGTACGCAAAGGGGATAGTTTTTGGAAAATCTCCCGCAACTACAATGTGGGTATCAAAG
>JAUXDF010000121.1 GCA_030618505.1 Spongiibacteraceae bacterium
GTGCTTCTCTAAATGGCAGCAGCAATGATTTTGTAGTGAAGCCTGCAAGCTTTGATATTCAGCTGACGGGGAATCCGGGAGCATCAGACCATACTGGTGATGTGTATACGGTGGCGGGCGCTGATTTTTCGGTAATAGTAAATGTTTTTGATGCTGAAGGTACCTTGACGCCCAATTATGGCAAGGAGTCTGCGGCTGAAGGTATTAAACTTACCCGTACCTTGCTGGAGCCCAGCGGTGGTGATCCAGGTATTCTTACGGGCTCGCTGGTTAAAACCGCTGATGCTGAATTTGAGGGCAATCACCAGTGGAGTGAAGTAGGTATTATTACCCTGACCGCCGATGTGGCCGATAGCGATTATCTGGGAGCGGGCAATGTGTCAAACAATCTGGCTAAAGTGGGTCGTTTTATTCCCGATCATTTTTCTTTAGTGCCAGTTTCAGGTCTTGTAGAGCCCGCTCATACGATGGATGCACCATTTACCTATATTGGTCAAACCTTCTTTGTTAACTATCAGCTTGTCGCAAACTCTGCACTATCGCCCGCCACTATCACTAAAAATTATGAGGGCGATTTTGCCAAGCTGGGTTTAGCCAATGTTGCCACTGATCTGGGCAATGTAGGCACTACTAGAGATGTCGGCTATGGAGTGGTTGATGCTTTGCAGTCGGTTACCTTTAATGCCCGTTTGGTACCCACTGCGGCTGCGACGGTATGGATAGAGGGAGAAATATCTGTAGCCAATCTGGAGTTAAGTGTTAATCGCGGCGCTTCAGAAGAAATCTATTATGAAGCCGTTGAAGTAGGCTTGCTGGTTGAGGACAGCGACGGTGTTACCTTCTCCAGTCTCGATCTTGATAGTGGCTTGACTGGAAATGATGTGCTGAAGATTGATGATCTTCCTGGCAAACTATTATATGGACGGGTATTTATTCCCCCCGTTTTTGGGCCGGAAATTGCTACGACTGATTTTACCGATATTCCTTTTCGGATTCAGTACTATGATGGCACTGAGTTTCAATTGCATGCGGATGATAGTAGTACGGTGTATGACATTTGGAGCTGGGATGTACTGGTAAACTGCAATGATCCTGATCTGGCTGTTGATACGCCTGCCTGTGCGGATGTTGTTGTTATGATCCCGGCGCCTGCCATTGTTTCAGCAGGCAAGAGCGATAGTGTTAATCCCATTCAGATTTCCCGTCCCGGAAAAACGGGCGCACTGCTTATTGATATCGAAGTGGATGACTGGCTTAAGTATCCCTGGAATGCTGCCGGGGATGAAAACCCGCAAACACAAATTAATTTCGGCAGCTATCGAGGTCATGACAGAATTATCTATTGGCGTGAGAAAGTGCAATGATGAAGAATCAACAAGGCGTCTCCCTCATTCTGGTGATTTTTATTATTGTTGTGCTCAGCATGTTGGGCGCCGCGATGTTGAAGGTTATGTCAGTAGGTTCCGATGCCGTTGCACGGGAGGTATTATCTACTCGAGCATTGCATGCCGCCGAGAGTGGCGCACAGGCACAGCTAAGTGAAATTTTTGTTGTCGGCGGTACTTGCCCAATGACCGTACCACCCTTTACTGCATTAAAAGGATGTACGGTGGCAATCGAGTGCAGTTCGCTGCCTGTGGGTGGCACCAACTATTATTCTATTGTCAGCAAAGGTCGCTGCGGCCCTGTAGGTGACCAGGCAGTGAGAAGAGTCGAGGTGCAGGCCAAGGATGTTTAGCAGCAGAGAAATGATATCTCCCTGCTAGTTTTACTTTCTTTGTGTTATCGCCCCTGGATAGCTACTGTTCAGGGGCTTTTTTGTGTATTCTGTGCGGCTAATCATCCGGGTATTAAAGCAACGGATGAATCCCCTCTCCGGAGGGAGAGGGTTAGGGTGAGCACAGGCGTTTCCGGATGGAAACTAACTAGTGGCCATCCAGAAATTAGGCAAAGAGATCCTGGCCAACGCAAATCTTGTGACTTAAAGGCCTTGAAAAGGCCTAGGAGCTAGATTTGCGTTGGCTAGGATCGGACTTAGTTTTCGAAAACTTCCGGTTTCTGGTTAGGCACTAACTAAACATGTAACTACAGCGAACAGGATTTGTTATGAATAATCAGCGATTATGCATCACATTTGTGCTAACGGTGTTTCTTGGTGGCTGTCAGATTTTTTTCCCCTCCAAATCAATTCCGGTAAGTAGCGGTGACCTGGAAGAAGTATGCGCTGAGGACTGGGTGCTTGATACCATGCTAATTGACGGCAAACCGCAAGAGTTGGTCGCCGGTGTTGAGGTGACCCTGGGTTGTGAGGTGCAGGCCAATTCAACCAAGGTCGACGGTATGGCCTCCATTAATCGGTATTTTGGCCACATGACCATCGACAGTAATGATAGGTTGAAGTGGCAGGGGCCGGGTTTTGCGACCACCATGATGGCTGGCCCTGAGGAACTGATGAGCCAGGAGCATAGCTACCTGCAGCTATTGCAGCAGAGCTGTGGCATTGCTATCGAGGGCAAGACTATCGCTTTTTCCTGTGATGAAAATAACAAATTAATTTTCCGTGATCGCTTCAAGTGATTGATTTATGGGCGTATGTAAGCCCCCTATGCTCCATGTAGGGTGCGGCCCCCGCACCTTCTTCCCTTGATTTCCAAAACCAACGGTGCGGAAGCCGTACCCTACCTTTCCTAAATCTGTCCCTGAAGCCAGGAAAAAGGTAAAATGGCCGTATAGTCATCCTCAAAACCAAGCACTTAGGGCTTGTTAAACAGGAAATGGTGACTATATACCTAGTACGACTTTCAGGCAGTACAAACACCCCTTGACGGATAAAGCATGAATCAGGCAACAGCAGCGCAACAGTTGGTTAAAGAGCATTTGGCGACTTCGGCATGCATCACCCGCGACCCGGAGCAGGAGCGGGCTTTAAAAAAGCGCATCAAAGACCTGCTCAAAAAAGAGAATGCCGTCCTGGTTGCCCATTATTATACCGATCCCGTTTTGCAGGCTCTGGCTGAAGAAACCGGCGGTTGTGTTTCCGACTCGCTGGAAATGGCGCGTTTTGGCCGTGATCATCCGGCCTCAACACTGATCGTCGCCGGTGTTAAATTTATGGGAGAGACCGCCAAAATTCTCACCCCTAACAAACGGGTATTGATGCCCACTCTGGAAGCGACCTGTTCACTGGACATTGGTTGTCCTATTGATGAATTTTCTGCCTTTTGTGATTTGCATAGTGATCGCACCGTGGTGGTTTACGCCAACACCTCTGCGGCCGTTAAAGCGCGGGCAGATTGGGTGGTCACTTCCAGTATTGCTCTTGATGTGGTTGATTATTTGTCCTCACAGGGCCAGAAAATTCTCTGGGCACCGGATAAACACCTTGGTGATTATGTACAGCGAGAGACTGGCGCCGATATGCTAATGTGGGACGGCGCCTGTATTGTCCATGAAGAGTTTAAAGCCAGCGGCATTCTTGATTTGAAAAAAGTCTATCCCGATGCTGCCGTACTCGTTCATCCCGAATCCCCCAAGCCTGTGGTTGAGTTAGCTGATATGGTGGGATCAACCTCACAGATTATTCAAGCAGCCAAAACACTACCCAACCCGCAATTTATTGTCGCCACCGATCAGGGAATTTTTTACAGCCTGCAACAACAAGTGCCTGATAAAGAATTTATTATTGCTCCCACCGCAGGCCAGGGGGCGGCCTGTCGCAGCTGTGCAAACTGTCCCTGGATGGCAATGAATGGTCTTGAAAATATGGCCGAGACCCTCGAGCAAGGACTGAATGAAATATTCGTTGATAGCGCGCTGGCTGAGCGTGCGATGCTGCCATTGCAGCGTATGCTTGATTTTGCCAGCGAGCAAGGGGTTAAAGTAAAGGGTAATGCCTAAGAGTGTCTGATAAACAATGGAAATTATCCATTCTAGATAAAATGATGATGGAGTATTTTACCGAAGATGTATCACATCATTTTTAAATTTCAGCTTACACTACTATACGTTTTATTAAGCGCTATTCTTGTGGCCTGTTCTGGGCCGCCAAATCATCTGGATGCCTACCTTAGCGAGAATACTTCTCGTCAGCTGCCGGCCAGTGAGCTTCGTTCTCGTATTATTCTTTTTGGGGATGCTGGCGCTTCTTCCCTAGAACCCTTGCAGCCTAGTTTGAAAATCGCGTTGTCGCAGGCAGTAGAGTTGCCGAAACAAACAAGTATATTGGCACTTGGTGATAATATTTATGATTTTGGTTATCCGAAGTTGCTGGCAGGTGAGTCGGTATTAAATGCTGAACAAAAATTATTGATTAGTCATCTTGATGCGCAGTTGGAAGTATCCCGACGAAGCGGGGCAGAGATGTTTGTGCTGCCAGGCAATCATGATTGGTTTGCTGGTCAGGTAGATGGTCAGGCGGCGTATATCGAGAAAGTTAATCGCCTTAGTGAATCAGAAATTGATTTTGTACCTTACCGTGCTGGCGAAATGCCTTTTGCTGAAGCTGTGTACAGAGACGGCATCAGCCTTATTTTTCTTGATAGCATGTGGATGATAGGTGCGAAGGATGAGGTATTCGATAGGGCTATCGTGCAACTGACGGGCTTGCTTGAACAAGTGCATATACAGTATCCCAGCAATTTATTGTTGTTGGCTGCCCATCATCCGCTGCAATCGATGGGGCCGCATTTTACCGGTTATAATTTCCTGGGTAATCTTATCCAGTGGGTTTATGAAAAAACTATGGGCTGGGATTATGGCGGTGATCTAGATGATGCCCCTTATCAGCGTTACATCCATGCCCTTGAAAAAATCACCAGCGCTTATCCCAAGGTGGTCTTTGCGGCAGGCCATGATCATAGTCTGCAGTTGTTTGAATCCGCCAATGCTTCGCGCTATGATCTGGTGAGTGGTGCAGCGAATGCTAGTAAGGTGAGTATGGTGGCCCATAATGAAAATACCTTATTTGCTCAGGCCATCGAAGGTTTGATGGTGTTAGATGTTTATACCGAAGGAGTGTTGTTAAGTGTCTATACGGTTGAGGAGTTACCATTATCGGCTAAGGCAACTTACCGTTACTGGTTATGGCGAAGATAAAAATTACCCTTATTCCTGATGATTGTTTGCTAACTGTGTGGGCTTGGTTTTATCGACAGCGCCACGATGCAAAATGGCTGGCGGTTGAATGGCATTTTCAGAAAATAGCTTCATGACATGCAAAGTAATATCCGTTTCAAAATCTTTTTCATATTTTGTGTCGAGCACATAGGCCTTTAGCCTTAAGCGCAGGGCAATGTAGTTTTCGACCACAACCTGAGCGACAATTACTTTAATCGGTTTTGGCAGGTAGATAAAGCGCGTGTTGGCGGCAACTTCCTGGACAATTTCTCTGGCTTTATCGGCATCCTGTTCAATGCCAATATAAAAATCAACCATGATTTGCATGTCCACAACACCATAATTTCCACAGGTGGTCACCTGGGTGAGAAACATATTATTGGGTATAGTTACCGTGCTGTCATCAAGGGTTTGCAGTTTTACTGAGCGTAAGCCGATGGCGATAACATCGCCATATTGATCACCAAAGTTGATTCGGTCGCCGACCTGAAAGGGGCGGTCAAACATAATCATAATGCCTGCCATTACTGAAGCCGCTAGATCCTTAAGGGCAAAGCCGAGGGCAACCGCACCTGTGCCACTTAGAATCACCAGAATTTCTTTGCTGATTTTGAAGCTAAGCATAACAACGCTAACGATAGCTATTAGGTAGACTGCAAAATGAAAAAAGGCACTGATCTTCTGAAACAATAGCCGCCGATCCTCAAAAATATTACTCAATTTTTCAACCAGCTGGTCTGCAAAACGCAGCGTGATCCAGGCTGTGAGGATAACGAAGAAAGAGATCAGTAAGCCTTCCCAGCGGAACATCTCGACCATTGTTGCTAGTGCGTCGTTGCCACTGGGCAGTGCAGCATCCTGGGCCCATGCTGATGTTGGTATCAGCAGAATCTGGATTATAAAAAGTGTGATGAGTGTGGATCGTGACATGGCCATTTTCCTAATGATACTGCGGCATGAGATTTTTTCGAGATAGCACTCGCGTGATGACCTTTCGCCAATACCAGTTTAACTGAAAGTAATCCTCATCGATCCGCTCTACCCATTTATTGTATTGAGCAAAGCGTAAGGCTGTGTCAATTTCCCCATTACTGATTTGCAGGCTCTTAACAATATCTTCTCGGGATATGATTTCTGACTGGCAGATAACCCGGAGCACTAATAACAGTGTCAGATTAGCATTGTTGAGTTCATCAGCGGAGGGAAGACGTGGAAGGAGGGCGATAACACTGTCGTTTTTATCAACGAAGAGTGATTTGGCCCATAGCCCTAGTGCTACCATCGGGTTGCCGGTAGATGCGCCGTGTAATATGCGAATAAACCCGGAAAATGTTCTGTCCTTTGGATTATCATAATTACTGTCATCAAACTGTCGAGGAATAATCACATTGCTAAAGTCGGGATCGATACCAATCTCCTCGCAGGAGTTTTTGATCAATGTTGAAATTTGATCAACCGTCCATGGTTTTAATTTGAGCGCGTTTCTATCCAGAATTCGTGTGGCTCTGGCGCGAAGAATATATTGCCAGGTTGACGAGTTTGTTGAGAGTACACAAAGGATATCGGGCACATGTTGAAATAGTACCGCAAATTTGTCGAGTTGTTCCTGTCCGCCAACATAGGGTCGAATCAGGCGATGTATATTGTCAATGAGTAGTACTTCGATATTTTTCTTTCTCAGCTCTTCAAAGACGACTCGGGTCATTGGTGCTTTACTGTCGATATGGAGTTTTCTTGCAAGCTCTTTAATCAAAGCATCTATCCCTTCCTTTGGGCAATCTACAAGGATGGTGCTTTTTTTACTTTCTCTGGCGACTCGTTGTAGCAGGACGGTTTTTCCGCCGCCTGTTTCACTCACGAGAACCATCGCTCCGCCCGGTCCTGTGTCTATTCTATGCAGTATTTTTTTAAGGATAATATTGCCCGCTTGTTCTATAAGGTGTTTCCCCTGTTGCATAAGTTTTTCCTGAAGATCAGGGGGTATACGATTGACATTGATATCATCTTTCTGGCGTTGATAAGCTTTATCCATCTCTATGCCTAAAATACTATCCAGCATTTGTTGGCCGGTATTAAAGCCGGAAATCCAGTCAATAAAATGTTTGCTAATATAGACTTGCAGCAAATAGCCTGCACCGATAATGCTATAGAAGTAACTGATTAGTCCTTGTGGATGATGTAAAACAGATTCAGCAACAGCATTTTTTTGGTGATCATTTTTAATGGCCCTGAAAATGCTGGGGCGCCAAATGACCAGTAGTAAAATTAATAATACGCTCAGGAAAAATTCGACCAGTGAGAACGTCCAGGTGTAAAGCGTCCCTTCGCCGGTGTAGCGTGCGATTAAATCAAGAGCAAGGCCGCTAATAACGAACCAGGTGAAAAAGTATTTTAATGATCGAAGAGTCAGATCCGCCGTCTCTTGTTTCATTGCTCTCGAGCTTCTTGATATAAAAGCGTTGATAAAAAGCACGCCTAACCAGCTAAGCAGCACCCAGTAAGCTACTATCTGACCAACTTCTATGAAGAATGTTAGCGCTGGATCTTCAATAAAACTAAACATCAAGCTTAGCAAGATAAGCCATGCGATAGGAGTGCGAACCTGGTCAAAGTACCAGATTGTTTTAGTGAGCCGAAGATTTCTTTGTGTACGAGGTCGTGCTTTCATTAGGCCTTGGCGAAGTTTATAGAGACCCTCTGGTGCCCAGTTTCGCCAGTATCTGAAAAGCATGATGGCAACAACAAACTGTAAAATGCTGCCTATGGCAGGTAGGGGGGCAACGACTAACTCATTCACTAGTCTTTTAATTAGATGTGGTAGCGCTTCAATTCGGTACTGCAGGGTTAGTCTAAGGAAGGAAAGTTCACTGCCAAGTCCCTGCATGCCTTCAATGCCCGTGCCTGTTATATCGTCAAATGTATTCGAGAATGTATGCGTCAGGAGGCGAAGTCGCTGATAATACAGGGTGTGCAGAGTCTGGTAGCGTTCATCCAGAGAGCCAGGAGTGAGATATGTTGAAGGCTCGGAGCTGTCATCTGCTACATTA
>JAUXDF010000054.1 GCA_030618505.1 Spongiibacteraceae bacterium
TTTTGAGATTACTGACCAGTGAAGACATTTCTATATCTTCACGCAGGCTGTCGTTAAACCATTCGGAGTGGGCTCTTAGCGCCTGAATACGCAGAGCATTTTCGCGCAGGGTTTTACTGGGAATCGTGCCGCGGTAGACACAGGCACCACCGATGCGCCGATCCCTTTCCACCAGTGCAACTTTGTGACCGGCCTTGGCGGCTTGCACTGCTGCTTTTTGACCAGCAGGCCCGCTGCCAATAACGATGAGATCATAATCCGTATTTACCGAGGCAGTCTTCATAATGAGAGCGCCTCCACCGTTTCCTGAACTTTTTCGCGCTGCAACCACAGCTTTTCTATCTCTTCGTCGTAGAGGTGCAGCGCCAATAGTGAGGGTTCTATTTTCAGTGTTTCAAGATCTTCGAGTTCACCGCTACAATGCAGGCTTGCCATTCGCAGTGAGGCGGTCACTATTTCATAAAGCGCGTCATGGCTGTCGCTACATTCACGTTCGCCTAAAAAGTTAATAACGTCCCCCACCGCGGAGGGCAATTGCCATTGCTCGGCAATATAAGCACCGGCGAGAGTGTGGTTTTCGTTAATGATCGATTCAATGTCATCGCGAGACAGGGCGATGACTGCTTCTTTATTAATACTCAGCATGGCCTGCAATATGGTGGGTTTGCCAATCTGACAAAGAATGCCACAAAGAAACGCGATTTCTACATTACTGTGATTGAGGCGAGCAATTTCCTTGGCCCAGCTGCCACAGGCAAGCGCATGACGCCAGCTTTCGTCAACCAATTGGGTGTATGGGTCAACCCGAAACAGCTTGGGACCGCTGGCTGCAACCAGGGCAATTTCAGAGATTAATTGTAAGCCTAGCCGGGCAACTGCCTGTTGTAGCGAAACCAGCTGAGCGGCACCGCGATAAGCTGGCGAGTTGGTGATACGCATAACATGACCAGTTAGTGCCTGATCACTTTGAATTAACTGAGCGAGTTTGCCGGCTTCGGCATCAGGTGTGCCGACCATCATCAGCACTTGGCTGACCACTGAGGTGAGTAGTGGTACATCGAGCTGCCCGGCATCAATACGTTTGTTTAGCGCACTAAGCAATTTGGTGCTGCTCTCATCCAGTTTAACCACAGTTATGCCCTTGTTTGATTTAGTATCGATGCTAATTATCTATAGCCATTACCCATACAAGCACTACCAAGTGTAGAACAGATCTGAGACTAGGCAGGTGCTGCGGGTAATAATTATTTCTTCTCTGTGTGCAAGACTGAAGGTATGGGGGAGGAGGGCCGTAACTGATTTTTTGTGGTAGGACGTATAGGCTGGCGGATTTTTCTGTGCTAAATCTGTAATCTAGTGGTTTATATCATCGAATATAAAACCACACTGACTTAGTTGAGTTCGAAAAGTGCCAAACTCGAAAATGCAAAACGCTAAAAATAGCCTTCAGCTGCTATCTTATCGCACTTATCCCGGTGTATATCGGAGGCATAGTGCTTTCGTTGCTGAGTGAATATATGCTTTATCATGTGGTTGCCGCGGTTTACATTACCTTTAAGACCTGCTGCTCAATCCAGGTGATATCGGGTATTGTTGCCGGCTCGCCATGGACGCTCACTAACATTTGTTCTGCGGGGCCTGCACTTGTTTCCCGGTCTTCAACGATTTCCTGAGAGGTAACCCGCATCAGGCGGGGTGCACCGCGGGTGACGATGCCCCAAAAGGGTAGTAGTTCATTGTCGCTAATACCGTTTATTATGGCTATTTTGGCGTCGTTAGTATTTGATTTGAAGGGCTGGTCATTGAGTGCTTCAAAAGAGATGACCGGCACTCGGGTCGTTCGCCAATGCAGCCAGCCAAGGTACCAGGTGGGTACATCATCTTTGGCTGAAGGGCTTTCAAAATCCAGTATTTCAGCCACCGAGACATTGGGCAAAATCAGATGGCTTCCTTCGATGGGAATAAGCAAAGTTGCCAGTTCTGCCAGGTTTTGATCGGCTAGTATATCTTCATTCATCGCTTATGATCTCATTAGTTGCTAATTACATATTCTTTGGCAAATTTGTCTATTAAAGCCTGTGCCATTTCTTTTGGTGTTGCTGAAAAACTTACACAGTCTGTTTCCAGTGCTGAATCCGGCATGGAGCTGCAGATACAGGATTGTGGTTGCTGTGCCCAGACCTCACCGCCGTGCTGGTGCATCAGCTGTGCTCCTTGTGCGCCATCATTACTCATGCCACTAAAGATAATGACGCCGCTGTTTTTTTTGTAGCGCAGCGCAACATCCTCAATCACCAGGTCGATACAGGGAGAAAAAGGTTCTGGCCATTTTTCATCAAGGTTTTGTACTTTCCCAAAGGCCAAAAATTGAATACGGTGATCGGTCGGCACAATGCTGACTTGCCCTTGTCGCAGGGTATGCTTATCACCACAGGGGCTTAAGTCAAAGCTGTTATGTCTGCCGAGTACCTGTGCCAGCAGCTCATCATATTGATCGTCAATGTGCTGTGCGTAAACAAAAGCAATCGGCAGGTCAACGGGCAGGGCATCGAGAAATTCTTTTACAGCTTGTGGGCCACCCATTGATGCAGCGAGTACCCAGACATGTTCAGCACTGTTTTGCTCGCTGGCCATGTTGTGAGCTTGTTGAATGATGGGGTTAGGTTTGTCATCATTTACTGATACCTGTCCGGCCACAGCAATCTGCTTTAGCTTTTCTTTCAGTCGGCGTTGCCAGCACTCATGCTCTTCGGGTTCTGTTTGTAAGGGCACGCCATCACCCATCAAAATGGGAGCCTGCGCGTGCTCAAAAAGCATGTCGATAATACTGTCGTTGTTATTTGGTGACTGATCAGAGAGTTCTTCCAGGTCATTAATCTCGACGACCCAGACATCGATGTTTTTCTGCAAAAGCAGCTTTTCTTCCAGCCTGGCTGCTTGCTGTGCGACCATGACAATGTAGCCGGCGGCCTGTAATACACTTTGCAACAGATGTAATTTGAGATCGCTATCGGCAATCACGCCAACACGCGGAACGCCTGTCCTGGGTTTGTCCGCTGCCATCATTAGCCGATTTCTTCGCCAATGAGTTCACTTATCGTTGCCAGCAATTCGGTCTCCTGATAGGGCTTACCCATATATTTGTCAACACCCAGCGACAGCGCACGCTCGCGGTGTTTGTCACCGGTACGTGAGGTGATCATAATAATCGGAATTTTCTCCAGTCGTTCGCTGTGGCGTATACGGCTGGCGACTTCGAAACCATCCATTCTCGGCATTTCGATGTCCAGTAGCATCACATCGGGCAGTACATCGGCTTCGAGCAATTTAGCCATCGCATCAACACCGTCTTTGGCCAGTACAACCTCCACTCCCTGACGCTCGAGAAAGCGCGAGGTAACTTTGCGCACGGTGACCGAATCGTCTACTACCATCACCTGGAAATTACGCTTCGCCTCGCTTTCCCTGCCCGCATCACCCGCTCCCTGCCCAATGTTACGAGTGCTGCGCGCAGCATCGGCGCGAATCATCGCCAGCAGATCAAGGATAACAACCACACTACCGTCACCTAACACCGTGGCACCTGACAGACCTTCCACCATGCTGAACTGTGGCCCCATGGTTTTTACGACAATCTCCCGGCTGCCCAGCAGCCGATCAACTTGTACTGCCACGGAGTGCTCACTGCCGCGTACCAGCACAACCGGCAGTGGCATATTCTGGCCTTCGAGTTTTGCTCTGGCGCCGGGCTGTAATAGTGAGCCCATATATCGCAGGTCATAGTCCTGGCCTGCATATTCAAAGCTTGGTGCATCGGGCTGGTAATAAGCTTCCAGCTCGTAGGGGCTGACTCGAACAATACCCTCGATGGTGTTAAGTGGTATGGCATAAGTGTCATTGCCAATGCACACCATTAACGCTCGATTCACCGACACGGTAAAGGGGAGGCGTACGGTAAACAGTGAGCCATGGCCGCGCTCGGACTGTATATCCATCACTCCACCGAGTTGTTTAATTTCACTGTGGACGACATCCATGCCGACACCACGGCCGGATATCTGAGTGACCTCGGTGGCGGTACTGAAGCCGGCATGGAGGATAAATTGTAAAATCTCGTGGTTGCTGAGGCCTCCACCAGCTTCCATCAGACCACGCTCGACGGCCTTTTCCTTAACCGCCTCGATATTAATACCGGCACCATCATCGCTCAGCGTCAGTACCACCTCACCACCTTCTCTGGCAAGCCCAAGAGTAATGCTGCCCTGAGCTGGTTTACCCTTTGCTTTGCGCTCCTCAATGCTTTCAATGCCGTGGTCAACGGCATTTCGAAGCATATGCTCCAGCGGTGCAACCATGCGCTCGAGTACGGTGCGGTCGAGCTCGCCTTCGATATTTTCCAGCCGCAGATCAACCTGCTTGCCCAGCTCGGTGCTGATCTGGCGTACGATGCGGCGCAGGCGCGGCACCATGCGTGAGAAGGGCACCATCTGGGAGCGCATTAAACCTTCCTGCAGTTCGCTGTTAATCCGCGACTGTTGCAAGAGCAGGGTTTCCATATCCCGTACTTTGTTATTAAAGGTCTCTTTGACGTCCTGAATATCGGTGGCCGATTCGATCAATGAGCGCGCCAATTGCTGGAAGTGGGAATAACGATCCATCTCCAGCGGATCAAAGGCATCCATCCCCTCACTTTCAACCTGCTCCTGGCGGAACAATATTTGCGCTTCGGTTTCTATCTCTAGTCGTCGTAGCTGGCCTTTCAGTCGATCGATGGTGACATCCATCTCTTCAATGGCGTAGCCCATCTCACTGATTTGTTCTTCGACTCGGCCACGTGAAATACTGGTTTCACCGGCAAGGTTCACCAGGTTTTGCAGCAGCGGTGCCGAGACTTTAACAACCTCTTGGCCACCACGAGTTTTAATCTGCCCTTTTTCAAAATTATCAATAAAGGTGCGGGTGGCTTCAATGGCGGCTGGAGGCACTGCAACAACGGGTGCGGTGGGTAATTGCTGCTGATCCTGTTCGAAGGGCAGGATATTATCATCGACGGTTTCAATAAGTTGATCAGCAAACGCATCCTCTGAGGCGTCGGATTGCGCTGTGGCATCTAAGGCCGCGGATGCTTGAGTTGTGTCGGTTTGCTCAGCTTCAGCGTTGGCTTGCAAGCTGGAGACGATATCCTCCATGGCAGTGGCAAGCTGATCCTGATAGTTTTGTATCGCGGCAAAAAAATCATCATTGCTAATTTGATTTTGCTGTTCAGCATTGATCAGGAAAGTTTCAAAATTATGACTGAGATTTCCCAGCGCTTTCATTCCCGCCAGTCGTGCACCGCCCTTGAGGGTATGCAAAAGCCTTTTTAGCTCTTCCAGTTGGGTGTTATTTTCTCTGTCATTTATCCAGCTATGGGCAGCAGTATCAATCGCTTCGTGCAGATCATTGGCTTCTTCCAGGAATATCTCGATGACTTCCGGGTCAACTGTTTCATCCAGCATTTGCTCGTCTTCGCTGGGATGGTCGATCAGTGGTATGGTGACGTCACCCTCTGCCGCGCTAGGCTCGCTATTTATCACCAGATCCATGGTCGTTTGCAAACGATCTTGAAAACCGCGCAGCTCGGCGAAAAATGCTTCATCAAAATTACTGTTTTGTTCGATATAGGCTTCGTAGGCGTGACTCAGGTCACCCAACGGTGTAATGCCGGCCAGACGTGCACCACCTTTGAGGGTATGCAGCAGTCGCTTAAGTTCGTCAACAGGCTCGCTACTGTCTCTGTCTGCCAGCCATTGGTGAAGAGACTCGTCGATGGACTCCATTAAGTCGCTGGCTTCCTCGAGGAATATTTCCAGGGTCTCTTCGTCAACATCGTCCAGAATACCGGCGATAACATCATTGGAGGGGACGTTTGTAGTGCCGATACTAGTATCGGCACTATCATCATCAGTATTGAGCGCCTCTTGCATTTCCTCAAGCTCTGCAAGCAAGGACTGTGGGCGGGGCAGTGATTGGCCGGCCGCCAGTATATCCATCATATCGATCAGGTGTTCATGCGCTTGTTGCAGTAGTTCAAAGAATGATTTTCCGGCGGTGATGCTTGTCGTAGCAACATTGTGTTGCTGCCCTGCCAGATACAGTGCGGTCAAGTTAGTAGTGATGTCGTTGATGCTGGTACAGCCAGCTTTTATAGACATCTCGCCGAGGGTTGTTACATCATCAACAAGCTGAGTAAGGTGCTCATCGCTCAAGCTATCTTCCATCCAGCTGGAAATCAGATCACAAGCGTGGAGTAGTCTTTCCATGCCGTCACTGAGTAGTGCTACAACGGGTTCAACTCCCTCTTGTTGCCCTGAACTTTCGAGCTCAGTAATGCGCTCTTTGTGTATGGCGACGACTCGCTCAGCATAAGCTTCACCACCGCTAAGGGCCTGATAAGGCGTGCTTGATAATTGTGCCAGGCCGGCCTGAATAAATGCCTGCAGCTCGTCAATTAAACTCAGAATATTCTTGTCGGCTTTTATCTGACAGCCGCGAAGCTCCTTAATCAGGCGCTCAAGTGGGGCAACTACGGTGGCGATTGGAGTGATCTCCGCCATGTAGGCGCTGCCCTTGAGAGTATGCAGGGCACGCTGTAGGTCATCGCTGAGCTCTGTATCAGTATCATTTTTTGCAGCCGTTAATAGATACTCTTTTAGTACCTCAGAGTGTGCTCTCGCCTCGGAAGCAAAAATATCCAGCAAAGCACTATCGTCTACGATCTCATCATCATCATTGGCTGGTGGTGTTGACTCGCTGGCCAGGTCGGTAACAGTAACTTCCTCGCCAGTTGCCAGTTTTTCCGCCATCGCCATCAAGGATGTGGCCGCAGATAAATCAATACTCTGGCGTGTTTCAAAGGCCTTGACCATGTCGGGAATAATGCCGAGAGCCTGTTGTATAACTTGCTGTTTTGATGGTGTTGCTTGCTGTGTGCCATCCATTAAGCGGTTAAGCATATTTTCAATAGCCCAACCTAATTCGCCGATGTCGATGGCACCGACCATTCGTCCGCTACCCTTGAGGGTATGAAAGGCGCGACGCATTTCTCCCAATGCTTCCTTATCGTCACTGTCGATCCAGCGAGGAAGATATTCTGCAATGGTTTCCAGTACCTCGGTAGCCTCTTCGACAAAAATCTCAATAATTTCATCATCAACAAGATCGTCTTCTTCTGCTTCGGTGCTTGCATCGGGTGTTTTGTTGTCGAGGGTTTCTTCAGGTTTGGCTTGCGAGGGTGTAAGATCTTTATCGTTGGCGGGTATTTCATCCTCTGTTTGCTGCTGTTGTTTTACATCACTGGCAGTTTCAACTTCAACTTGCTGGCGTGATTGAAGGTCAATAACATCAGCTTTGGGTTTTTCCAGTATTTCCTTTTTGAACTCAAGATCCAGCGGGTCGCTGATCACTTCCCCTGAAGGTTTAATATCGGTTTCTTCAAGTGGTGTTTCTGAGTGCTCTTGAGTATCGGCGGATAGTGTCGTATCGGCATTTTCTTCGGCAACGGTACTTTCTGCTTTAAGGTCTAGCTCCACCACCGGATAGCCCAATGTCGCGACGCTCTCTTCTGCGACCTTAAGAATGGGGTCCAGTTCGGCTTTGGCATCACCGGATAAACATTCCAGGTAGTATTCTACACTGCTGATGGCATCGGCCAGTGTATCCAGCATTTGCCATTCAGGAACCTGCCCTTCGGCTAACAGTGCGTTACACACGTATTGCTCACAGCTCAAGAGGATTTTTGAAGCTTTATCCAGTGGCACCATCGTCAGACCACCGCGAATGGCTTCGAGTAAACCAGGTACCATTTTTAGTGGTTCAACATCCCATTGTGAGGCGACAAACTCTATTATCGCCTCTTTTGCCTGTTCCAGCCCGTTGCGCGCTTCACGAATAACGGACTGATGGGCCTGATCAATCTGCCCGCCGGCAATATTAAGGTGACGTGTATCTTCAATGGTTTTGCTGCGATTGAGAGCATCCTGAATGGAAACGATTTCCGCCGCTATATCGACCAACTCGGTGATGGCGACTTCTGCGCTGGATGCAATGATGGCTTCTACGCGTTGCTGCTGAGAACGAATAATGTCTAATGCTTCGGTGGCACCCAATACCGACAAAGTGTTGACGACACGCTGAAAGGCCGGTAGCACAGCGGCGATATCATCGTCCGAGTGGCGGTCTCCGCGGGCGTATAGGTCGAGCACATCCTGTATGCTACTTAGCTCTTCATTGAGTGCGTCAATAACCGAGCGAATGGTCTCTGAATCAGGCAATGCAATATTGGCATTTGCCATGTTGTCGAGTTCTGGCAATGCCTCTTTTAAGCGGTAACTGGTCTGAACTTGTCGAATCAGCTCACTGGCAGGTTCTGCTCGGGCAACTGTGTAAAGCAGACTTTTTAACAGGGCATCGCCTGCTTGTTGCTCAAGCACATCACGGCCATTTTCCTGCAGTTTTTTGATTTCGTTATCAATTTGTCTTAAGACGGTTTTTATCGCAATACTGGCAGGCTGGGACTGAGCGGCTAGGCTGTCGGTGACCGCGTGGCTGATTTTCCAGAGACTTTCGCTGGCAGTCCCCAAACTGACTTTATGCAGCCTTGCGCAGACTTTTTGGAGCAGCGAATAATTTTTTTCGACCTCTTGGTCTCGCACAATACCGACCATTGCCGCCTGGTAGATTTGACGAATCTTGCGGATCAAAGCATTAAATTCATCGTGTTTAATAGCCGGTTTAGCAGCGCCGGCTTTTTTGTCGCTTGTTTGCAGGTCAGGGTTAAATACCGCTGCCTCGGATAGCGCTTCCTCCCCTCGGGCTGCGCGCAGTTCATTTAAGGTCGGCAGTAGTGTTGCCGGTTGATCCTGATGGGTGGTGTTTAGACGATGAAGGTAGGCAGATAATTGCAGAAACCCTGTCATTAGCGCTTCGAGTGCAGCGAAGGAGTCACTTACCTTGTCTTTTACCAGCGCCTGGGAAAGTAGTTCGAGTTCTGCTGCCAATAATGCGGCACCATGCAGTTCGACCATTTTCAGGCTGCCATGGACTTGATGCGCGTAGGTTAAGCAAAAACGAAGCTTGGTAATGTCTTCACGATCGGATACATAGTCATCGAGCGATTGCCTGGCCTGCTGCAAGGTTTCTTCAATCTCGGCTGTTACCCAATCTAAGGCTATGTAATTACGCCGCTCACCCATATATCTACCATTTGCTTGTTCGTCGCTATTGATTGTTTTTTCAGTGCTGCAGATTGCTCACCAGAGCAGCTGCCCACCTTCTGCTTAAACCTTTACGTAAGCTTGTACTCTTTTTTGCTGCACCCGCTGAATTTGAGGGTGCTGCCAATCAACCGCTTCTCCTAAACCTGTTATTAAAAGCCCGCCGGGCTTAAGCTGATTTACAAAACTATCCAGTACTTCCTTTTGCCGCCAGCGGCGAAAATAAATTAATACGTTTTGACAAAAAATCACATCCATATTGGACACCGGCATACTTTGCATATTGATGATATTGGTTTGTACAAAGCACACACGTTGTTTTATCCAGGGCACCACCACATTGCAGTCTTGCTCTCGCTGAAAATACCGGCTCTTAATGGCGGCATCGACATTTTCAAGCTTACGATCAGCATAGTTACCTCGGCGTGCTTCGGCTAATGCCGATAGGCAAATATCCGATGCAGTGACCCCGAAATAGCTATCAACCCCCAGTCCTTCTATGCAGTCATTAGCAATCATCGCCAGTGAATAGGCTTCCTCTCCGCTGGAACAGCCAACACTCCACATTTCGATAGAGTTTTCACCCCCCAGTTCCCCACCTAGTAAGCGGTTGAACAAATGGGATTTGACATAATTAAAGGCTTCCTGGTGGCGAAAAAAGCTGGTTTCCTTGACGGTTAAGGTTTTTAACAGGGCCGTCCATTCGATGGCTCGGCCCTTGCCGTTCATTATTCGCTGATAATATTTATCGTAGTCCAGACAATTAATTTCCCGCATCCTTTGTGTTAATCCTGCTTGCAGGATTGAGGTGTGATGTGAGAAATAGATACCCGTGCGCTCCTCCAGAATGCCCTGCCAACGCGAAAGCTGCTCTTCATTCAAGTCAGGTATTACATGGTATGTCCAGGCCATATCTATCAACTACAGTTTTAATCTACTGCTGACTGAAACGTATGTAGCGCAGGGGTGCTGCCACACACGTCTCAACTCGAACACACTTAAGCAGCGGCTTCGTCGCCTTGCACTTCCTCTGGCAAGGTGAAACCGGCAACCGAGCCACGCAGATCAGTCGCCATATCTGCCAGGTTACCGATAGATTGTGCTGTAGCGGTGGTACCGGCGGATGTTTGTGAAGTGATCTCTTGAATAACATTCATGGTGTTCGATATGTGGCCAGCGGATGATGCTTGCTGTCGAGCGGCGTTGGAGATGTTTTGAATCAGCTCGGCCAGTTCCTGCGATACTTTCTCGATCTCTTCCAGAGCATGGCCGGCATCCTGTGCCAGTCTGGCTCCTCGCACCACCTCCGCGGTGGTTTGTTCCATCGAAATAACCGCTTCATTGGTGTCGGTCTGGATGGTTTTAACCAGCGCTTCAATCTGTTTGGTTGCCGCTGATGAACGTTCCGCAAGACGCTGTACTTCATCGGCTACCACCGCAAAACCACGGCCGGCTTCACCGGCCATCGATGCCTGGATGGCGGCGTTCAAAGCAAGAATGTTGGTTTGGTCGGCGATGTCGTTGATTAGCGATACGATATCACCGATCTCCTGAGATGATTCACCGAGCCGCTTGATACGTTTCGCAGTATCTTGAATCTGCTCACGAATAGTATCCATGCCGTTGATGGTGTCCTGTACCACTTCGGCGCCGCGGTTGGCAATCTCAACCGAGCGCTCCGCAACCTGGGTGGATTCCGCCGCGTTGGTGGATACCTGGTCGATGGTGACGGCCATTTCGTTAACCGCCGCCGATGCTCCGGCAATTTCCTGGGCTTGGTGTTCGGAGGCTTCGGCCAAATGCAGGGCAGTGCTTTGGGTTTCTTCTGCCGCTTGCGATACCTTCATTGAAGTATCGTTAATTTGCGATACCAGTATTCTCAGCTGATCGATAGTGAAGTTGATGGAGTCAGCGATAGCACCGGTGAAATCCTCTGTTACCGTCGCGGTTGTAGTCAAGTCACCGTCGGCGAGATCAGCCAGCTCATCGAGTAGCCGTAAAATGGCCTGCTGGTTTCTCTCATTGGTGGCCCCGGTTTCTGACAAACGGTGGCGCGTGTTAGAGAACATTTGCAGGCCCATCAGGGTAAACATCAAGATAATAATGGCACCGAGAATCAAGGCGGTGGTCAGGGTGAGTTGGCGCTCATCACTGAGGTTGTTGATATGTGCCGCGAGCCGGCTGGTTTCATCCATGATCAGTGGCGCATCAATCAAAATACCGGTAGAGGCTTTACGCACCTTTAACAAATCAGGAGAGGCTTGAAAGATATCATCAACTGAGCCTGTGACAAATTCAAACAGCTTGGCAATTTCTGTCAAACTTTTCTTGGCTTCCGGATCGCGTACTTTGCTGATCCGCATCGCCGGATTACCTTGTAACATTCCGGTCAAGACACTTCCAAACAAGCTGGCATCGAGGTTGAACTGGTCGGCAGCATTGTTTGAGCCTTCACCACCTTCAAGCATTTTATCAACGTTACGAGCGATACGCTCTGCCAGCCAGGATTGCTTCTGGGCCAGCGCGACTTGATCAGCGGTGGCGTTACTGTCAATCAGAACCTCCACAACGTTGTTGTATTCCTGCTGTAATTCCGGAATAGAGGCGTTGAGGGTTTTAGCAACTTCGTGGAGAAAGAGTATACGTTCTTTGTTGCTGAAAATGGTTTTGGACGCCCCGTTGGCTCGCTTCCATACCTTATCGAGACTTGCCATCTCTGTGTTCAGGTATTTTTGCGGTGAAGGTAGGCTGGAGCTGCCATTCTTCAGCAGGCCAAAAGCACCGTCAAACTGTTTGCGCGCTTTTTCCAGTTTATCAAAAGCCTGGGACTGACCTTCGGTGGCCTCCCGGGCGTGGGTGGCAATTTGTTGCGAGATAACCCGCATTTCACCGGTGAGCTCCAGGTATTTTGCATCGTGGCCGGCATCTCTTAACACGAAGATGATGTTGCCCACAAAAAGAATGATTACCGCCACCAGCACCACCATCAAAATGACGATGTTTCTGTTGGAGGGTAACTTGGATATTACTTTATTTGACGTAGTGGCCATGCCTCAGACTCCTACCCGAGATGAT